>JBHHTO010000170.1:0-5698 GCA_046753425.1 Rhodothalassiaceae bacterium
GTGCCCTTCAACATCTTCGGCGGCCAGGGCCCCGACGGAACGGGCTCGATCACCAGGGAGATGCTCGATTTCGTCACCTTCGTGCAGAAGGACGAAAGCCAGCAGCAGCTTTTTGATCTCACCTTCAACATCACCGGCGACCTGTTCGACCTGCCGGCCGGGCCGCTCGGCTACGCGCTGGGCTACGAGCACCGCAAGGAGACCGGGTTCTTCACGCCCGATTCGGTGGTCTCGTCCGGCGAGACGGCGGGCGTGCCGGCCTCGCCCACCGACGGCGGCTTCAATGTCGACGAGTTCTATGGCGAGATCAACGTGCCGCTTCTTGCCGAACTGCCGCTCATGCAGCGCCTCGAGGCGAGCGGTTCCTTCCGCATCTCGGACTACAATCTGTTCGGCTCGAACACGGTGTTCAAGTTCGGCGGCAACTGGCGGGTCAATTCCGACCTCCTGATCCGCGGCAGCTATTCCGAAGGCTTCCGCGCGCCGGGCATCGGCGAGCTGTTCAACACCGGCTCGCGCTTTGATGCCACGATCACCGATCCCTGCTCGAACGCGACCGGCGCGACGCTTGTCAATTGCCAGGCGCTCGGCGTGCCGGCCGGCTTCGTCCAGATCAATCCGCAGATCAGCGTCAATACCGGCGGCAATCCGAACCTGAAGCCCGAGACCTCGGACAACTGGACCGTCGGCTTTGCCTACAGGCCCTCCTTCGTCGAGGAGGCGCTGGGGCTCGAGAGCGTGGTGATCGAGGCCAACTACTATAATATCGAGCTCAATGGCGCGATCCAGGCGCTCAATGCCCAGGACCAGCTCAACCAGTGTGTGGCGACCCTCGATCCATTGTTCTGCTCGGGCATCAGCCGCGGCCCGGGCGGGTCGATCGTGCGTTTTGAGAACCAGCTCACCAATATCGGCCGCATCGAGACCGACGGTATCGACTGGTCGGTGACGGTGACCACCGAGGAGAGCGATCTCGGTCGCTTCCGTGTCGCCTGGAACAATACGCTGCTCGACGATTACAAGGAGTTCACGCTCGGGCCGGACGGCACGCTCGTCGGCGTGCAGCGCGCGGGCACCGAGCTCGGCTCACCCGAGCGCGGCTTCGTCGAATACAAGTCATCCATTGTACTCGACTGGTTCTTCCGCGAGTTCTCGGCCAATGTGAACGTGCGCTATCTGAGCGCGATCACCGAGGTCTGCGGCGGCAGCCTGTTCGATTTCGGCAAGCAGGATCTCTGCTCCGATCCGGGGCCGAGCTCGGACAATCCCGGCACCAACAAGATCGGCAGCCGCATCTATACCGATGTGCAGGTCTCCTGGACGCCGCAATTCCTCGATGAGAAGGCGACGCTCTCGATCGGTGTCAACAATATCACGAAGACCGACACGCCGCTGTGCTTCAGCTGCGATCTCAACAGCTTCGACGGGACGCTCTATCCCATTCCGGGGCGTTTCGGCTATGCGCGCCTGACCTACAACTTCTAGCTTCGCAAATCGCTGGCGCGTGGGAGCGGTCCCGGACCGGGGCCGCTCCCTTTTCCTTGCCCGCCTCTCAGTCGAAGCGGCTGCCCGGCGGGAGCGGAAAGCCCCGCAGGAATGCCGCCGCGGGGAGAGCCCTGCGTCCCGCCCGCTTGAGGGCCGCAATGCGGAAGGCACCCTCGCCGCAGGCGATGGTCAGCCGCTCGTCGAGCACCGTGCCCGGCGCGCCGGCACCCGCGACGGGTTGTCCCGAGAGAATGACGAGCCGCTCCTCCCGCCAGGCCGTCCAGGCGCCCGGCAGCGGTGCGAAAGCGCGCACCCGCCGGTCGATCTCCGCCGCCGGCGCGTGCCAGTCGATGCGGCGCTCGGCCGGGGCGATCTTCGGCGCATGCGTGATCCCGTCGGCGGGCTGGGGCTGCGGTGCGAGGCGTCCCGTCGCCAGCCCCTCGAGCGCCATGACCACCAGCCGGCCACCGAGCGCGGCGAGCCGGTCGTGCAGCGCGCCCGCGGTCTCGCGCGGGCCGATCTGCACCGCCTCCTGGAGCAGGATGGGGCCGGTGTCGAGCCCGGCGTCCATCTGCATGATGGTGATCCCGGTCTCGCGATCGCCGGCGAGGATGGCGCGCTGGATCGGCGCCGCGCCGCGCCAGCGCGGCAGGAGCGAGGCGTGGATATTGAGGCAGCCGAGCCGCGGCGCCTCGAGAATCGCTTGCGGCAGAATGAGGCCGTAGGCGGCGACCACCGCCGCATCGAGGTCGAGCGCCGCGAAGGCGGCCTGCGTTGCGGCATCGCGCAGGCTCGCCGGCGTCCGTACGGGGAGGCCGCGCGCTTCGGCGACACGATGGACCGCGCTCTTGCGCAGCGTCTGGCCGCGACCGGCGGGGCGCGGCGGCCGGGTATAGACGGCGACGACCTCGTGCCCGGCATCGAGGAGCGCCTCAAGGGCTGGCACCGCGAAATCGGGGGTGCCGAAAAAGGCAAGACGCAGGCCGCGCATCGCATGGGTCTCCCGGATTCGGGACGTGGTCTAGATGACCACGGTCTCGCGTTCGGCCTTGGCCACCTTGCGGATGATCATGTCGCGCCGCAATTTCGAGAGATAGTCGATGAAGAGACGCCCCTCCAGATGGTCGATCTCGTGCTGCAGACAGGTGGCCATAAGCCCGTCGGCCTCGATCTCGGCGGGTTTTCCCTCCCGGTCGAGAAAGGCGATGCGGCAGCGCGCCGGGCGTTCGACCTCGGCATAATGCTCGGGGATCGAGAGACAGCCCTCGTTGTAGACATGGGTCTCATCCGAGGTCCAGAGGATCTCCGGATTGATGAGGACATGCGGCTGCCGCTCCTCGTCCTCGCTGCCGACATCGGCGACCAGCAGCCGCCGCGGCACGCCCACCTGGATCGCGGCGAGACCGATCCCCGGCGCCGCATACATGGTCTCGAGCATGTCATCGACGAGACGCTGCAAATCGGCGTCGACGCGCTCGACCGGCGCGCTTTTCGTCCGCAGCAGCGGATCCGTCGTTGTGATGATCTTGCGGATCGCCATGGCTCCTGCCCGTCCCGGCAATTCATCGCCTACCTAAGCATCGCGCCGCAGCGGGTCAAGCTGGCGCCGTCAGGCGCCTTCGCCATGGCGGGCGCGCAGGGTGCCGATCTCCTGTTCCCAGTTCGCCCCGTCGAAGTCCGTGATCGTCACCGAGCGGACCGTTGCCGGGTCGACGCAGCCGAGATGGATCGAATAGCCGTCGGGATGCGAGCGCGGCACATAGAAGCTCTTGATGCCGCAAACCCGGCAGAAAAGGTGGCGCGCCGTCCGCGTCCCGAACCTGTATTCCGCAAGCTGATCCTTGCCGGCGAGAAGGTGGAAGCGGTCCCCGGGCACGAGGATGTGGAGAAAGCCGGTCATGCGGCAGATCGAGCAGTTGCAGCGCTCGACCGCGAGATCCGCCGGTGCCTCGAAGGCGAAGCGCACGGCGCCGCAATGACAGCCGCCGTGATGGGTGACGAAAGGTGCCATGGCGCCTTCTCATGGCACGAGCGGACGGCCTGGGGGAAGGGGCTTCGGCCGTGCCTGTGGCGGAAGCCGGCGCCCATATGATACAGCAATGCAGAGCCGACAGGCATTAAGGGGCTGCGCCATTCAGGAATATACACTCGACTGGGCCGATATCGCGCTCTTTCTCGCCGCCGCTGAGGCCGGCACGCTGTCGCGGGCGGCGCGCTCCTTGGGGTGCAGCCAGCCCACCGTCGGCCGGCGGCTGGATGCGCTGGAAAAAAGGCTCGGCACGGCGCTCTTCGTGCGCACCGCGCGCGGGCTGCGTCTCACCGACGTCGGGTTCACCATTCTCGAGAACGCCGAGCGCATGCGGGCCGAGGCACGGGCGATCCTGCGACTCGCCGAGGGGCACGACCGCGGTCTCGCCGGTCCGGTAACGATTTCCGTCGTCGAGGGAATGAGCCATCTGTGGCTGATTCCGCAACTGCGCCTGTTTCAGGAGCGCTATCCGGAGATCCATGTCCGGGTGCGGGTCGAGGACGAGGCCGCCGATCTCGTCCAGCGCGAGGCCGATATCGCGCTGCGCATGTTCCGCCCGCAGCAGAACTCGCTGATTGCGAAGAGGGCGGCGCGGATCGCGTTTGGCATCTTCGCCGCCAAAAGCTATCTCGCCCGCGCCGGGACACCGCATTCGCTCGCGGATCTGGAATCGCACCGGATCATCACGGGACAGTCGGGGAGCGGAGGCGAGATACGTGGTGCGGACGGCGACACGCGGCCGCTGCCCGGCCGCGTCGTCTTTTCCTCGAACAGTCCCGAAGCCACCATGGCGGCACTGGTCAACGGGCTCGGCGTCGGCGTCCATTGTGTCGCCTGGGCGCGCGGCTATGCCGATCTCGTGCAGCTTCTGCCCGATGTCGACGCAGGGAACATCGACGTCTGGCTCGTCACCCACGAGGATCTGCGCCGCAGCGCGCGCATTCGGGCCCTGTTCGACTTTCTCGCCGAGCGCCTTGCCGCCGATGCGCCCATCTTCGCCGGGCGCGCGCCGCCGAACTGGCCGTTTCTCGGCGCCGCCCGCGCCCCGTCATGACCTTGCGCCGGATCGTCCCCGTCAGGAGCGCCGGAACGGTCCGAGAGCGACGCGCCGCCCGCCCTTCGCCATTCGAGACGGGCCTTCGGCCCTCCTCAGGGCGAACGGCAAAAGAAGGCCCGTTCGTGCCGGGCCTGTCGAAGTGCCAACTGAGCATCTCGCCCTTCGGGACGCCCCTTGCGGCGCTTCCCGAGGGCTAACCGGGACAGCGGCCTATTGCCCGGCCGCGAGGTGCCTGCGCAGAAGGGCGAGATTGGCCGCGACCGCCGGCTCCCCGGGGGCGAGCGCATGCGCATGCTCGAAGTCCGCACGTGCGGCCGCAAGGCGCCCGAGATCGAAGGCCGCCGCGCCGCGATTGACATAGCCGCGCCAGTCTCCCGGCGCGAGGGCGATGGCCGTATCGCAATGCGCGAGCGCCAGCGCGGCACGGCCGGCGAGACGATGGCCGACGCAAAGGAGCGCCTCCGCGGCCTGATGGAGGCGGCTTTCGGTCGCCGTGCGCTGCGCCCGACTGGACTTGCGCACGCGCTCGGCATGGCGGATCGCGACCTCCACACGGCCCGCGCGAAGGGCATTCTCCGCCTGCCGCAGACCGTCATTGCCGTGCAGCCAGATGGTCGTCGTCTGCGCCTGTGCCGCAAAACTCAGGACAATGGCCAGGAAAAGCCCAGATCCCCAGATCCGTTTCATGATCGGTCTCCTCATAAGAACGAGACCGGGGATATGAGAGCATGCGCCGGTGCATGCAATTGCGCAAAAGCGCCGAATGGATATGCAGGAATGTATGGGAAGGCGCAGAAAACCGCGCCGGCGGTTCAGATCATCACCGTACCAAGCCGGTTGCGGCGTCCGCGGCTCGGCATCTCCAGCGAGGTGACGCGCCAATAGGAGCGGGCGCTGCCATCCAACATGTCCATCTTGAGCGGCAGGCCGAGCTCGGGCGCATAATAGAGTGTGCGGGTCACCCGTTTGCTCCGGCCGCCGATCGTCAGCTCGGTGCTGACCTGGATCAGGAAGACCTCGAATTCGCCCTCGCGGATCGGCAGCGTCGTCTCTTCGAGAACCGCCATCGTCACCCACAGCGTGCCGGTCATGCCGCCGGCGGGATAGGTCGTCGTGCCGGCAAAGCT
>JBHHTO010000171.1:0-5696 GCA_046753425.1 Rhodothalassiaceae bacterium
TCCTCGCGCCCGTCGTCGCTCTCGCCAAGCTCCTTCTGGATCGCCTTGAGCTGCTCGTTGAGATAGTACTCGCGCTGCGTCTTCTCCATCTGCCGCTTGACACGGCCACGGATCTTCTTCTCGACCTGGAGGACGCCGATCTCGCCCTCCATGAAGGAATAGACCTTCTCCAGCCGCGCCGCGACGCTCTGCGTCGCGAGCAGGTCCTGCTTGTCGGCGATCTTCAGCGCAAGATGTGCGGCGACCGTATCGGCAAGCTTTGAAGGATCCTCGATCTGCCCTGCCGATACAAGGACTTCAGGACCGATCTTCTTGTTCAGCTTCACATATTGCTCAAACTGCTCGAGCACCGAGCGCATGAGTGCGCGGATCTCCTTTTCGTCGGCCAGTTCCTCGGCGATGGGCTCGACGCGGGCCGCGAAATAGTCCTCGGTGTCGGCATAGCCGGTGATCCGCGCCCGCTCGGTGCCCTCGACCAGCACCTTGACCGTGCCGTCGGGCAAACGCAGGAGCTGCAGCACATTGGCCAGCGTGCCGACATCATAGATGTCGTCCGTGCCGGGATCGTCGGTTGCGGCATCCTTTTGCGCGACCAGCAGGATCGGCTGGTCGGTCTTCATCACCTCCTCGAGCGCCCGCACGCTTTTCTCGCGGCCGACGAAAAGCGGCACGATCATGTGCGGAAAGACGACGATGTCGCGCAGCGGGAGAACCGGATATGTGGCGTCCATGAGACGAATTCCATTCAACAGTCAGACAGTAGAAAAGCGAGAGGATGCGACGCCCGGTGACGGTCCCGACCCAGTCTCGTCCGCCCCCGGCCCGCACCTCCATTCCTTCGCTTAGATGGCGATAAGCTCCTCAGATTTCAAGACTTCCCGCGACCGGCGAGAGAGGCGCGCAAGCGCTCAGGCCGAGCTCCCGGCCTCGTCGCGGCGTTCGGCGTATATGAACAGCGGCTTTGCCCCCGTCTCGATGACATCGGCATTGATCACGACCTCCTCGACCCCCTCGAGGGAGGGCAGGTCGTACATCGTGTCGAGCAGGATGTCCTCCATGATCGACCTCAGACCGCGGGCGCCCGTCTTGCGGGCAATGGCGCGCTTGGCGACGGCACGCTTGGCATCCTCGGTAAAGGTCAGTGCCACATTCTCCATATCGAACAGCCGCTGATACTGCTTGAGCAGCGCGTTTTTCGGCTCCGAGAGGATGGCGATCAGCGCATCCTCGTCGAGATCCTCGAGCGTCGCGATCACCGGGACGCGGCCGACGAATTCGGGAATGAGACCGAATTTGAGGAGATCCTCAGGCTCGGCATTCATCAGCAGCTCGCCCACCGTCCGCTCGTCCGGTGCCGAAACCTTGGCCCCGAAACCCATGGTCTTGCCCTGCAGGCGGTTGGAGATGATCTTTTCCAGCCCGGCAAAGGCGCCGCCGCAAATGAACAGGATGTTGGTCGTGTCCACCTGCAGGAATTCCTGCTGCGGATGCTTGCGGCCACCCTGCGGCGGCACGCTCGCCACCGTGCCTTCCATGATCTTGAGCAGTGCCTGCTGCACGCCTTCGCCCGAGACATCGCGGGTGATCGAGGGGTTGTCGGACTTGCGGCTGATCTTGTCCACCTCGTCGATATAGACGATGCCGCGCTGCGCCCGCTCGACATTGTAGTCGGCCGCCTGCAGCAGCTTCAGAATGATGTTCTCGACATCCTCTCCGACATAGCCCGCCTCGGTGAGCGTCGTCGCATCGGCCATGGTGAAGGGCACATCGATGATCCGCGCCAGCGTCTGCGCGAGCAACGTCTTGCCGCAGCCGGTCGGACCGATGAGCAGGATGTTCGACTTCGCCAGCTCGACGTCGCTGCTCTTGCTCGCATGGTTGAGGCGCTTGTAGTGATTGTGCACCGCGACCGAGAGCACGCGCTTCGCCTTGTCCTGCCCGATCACATAATCATTGAGAACGTCGCAGATCTCCTGCGGCGTCGGAACGCCATCGCCCGACTTGACGAGGCTCGACTTGTTTTCCTCGCGGATGATGTCCGTGCACAGCTCGACACACTCATCGCAGATAAAGACAGTCGGGCCGGCGATCAGCTTCCGTACCTCGTGCTGGCTCTTGCCGCAAAAGGAACAGTAGAGCGTGTTCTTGGAATCACTGCCGCTCAGCTTGGTCATCGATCTTCCCTACATGCACTCATGCGCGCCCATCGTAGAACGCCTGCTTTGCCGGCGGCAACAGCTTTGTCCCGCGAGAGGACGGCGACCGGCCACTCCCCTATATGAGAAGCGATCGGACACAAGTCTAGCCTGGAAATCTTGCGAGCCGATTAAGAGCCGCCCGGACATGCCGGCGCTGGCCGACCGCGCCCGCGGGCCCTAGCGTGCCCGAGACCAGGGCGTCAGCCGTCCTCACCCTCTTCGGCCGGGCGCTTCTCGAACACGTCGTCGATCAGGCCCCAGCCGCGCGCCTCCTCGGGGCTCATCCAGCGATCGCGGTCGAGTGCCTTCTCGACCTCCTCGAGCGGCTGGCCGGTGTGCTTGACGTAAATCTGGTTCAGCCGCTCGCGCAGCTTCAGGATCTCGCGCGCCTGGATCTCGATGTCCGAGGCCTGGCCGCGGAATCCGCCCGAGGGCTGGTGCACCATGACCCGCGCATTCGGCAGGCAGTAGCGCATGCCCTTCTCACCGGCGGCAAGCAGCAGCGAGCCCATCGAGGCCGCCTGGCCGATGCACAGCGTGGCGACGCGCGGCCGGATATACTGGATCGTGTCGTAGATCGCGAGACCGGAGCTGACGACACCGCCGGGCGAGTTGATGTAAAAGGAGATGTCCTTTTTCGGATTGTCCGCCTCGAGATAGAGGAGCTGCGCGACGACGAGGCTGGCGACATTGTCCTCGACCGGCCCGGTGAGAAAGATGATCCGCTCCTTGAGCAGGCGCGAATAGATGTCATAGGCCCGTTCGCCACGATTGGTCTGCTCCACCACCATGGGCACGAGCTGGCTGCGGAACTGATCCTCAAGGTCCACCATGATCTCTCCTCGGTGACTGCACGCGATTGCGATCTGGCCTCAGCCGGCTGCAGGCTCGGCGGTCTTCTTCCCGCGCGATGCCGAGGTCGCTTTCCCGCCCTTCGCCCTGGCGGCCGTCTTGCCGGTCGACTTGCCCGAAGCCCCGGCGGCCGTCTTGCCTTTCGCCGGGGTCTTTTCGCCACCCTTTTTCGACTCTTTCGCAGACCGCGCGGTCTTGCCCGCCTTCGCCTTTTTCGCCTTTTTCGGCTTTTTCGGCTTCTCGTCGGCGGCGGTTTCCTCCGCCTCGTCCTCCTCCTCGACGATTCGCCTGAGGTCGGCGAGGCTCACCTCGCGCTCGGCGAGATCCGCCATCTCGAGAATGAAGTCGACGACCTTGTCCTCATAGAGCGGCGCCCGGAGCTGCGCCATGGCCTGTTCGTTCTTGGTGTAGAATTCGTAGACCTGCTGCTCCTGACCCGGAAAACGGCGCGCCTCCTCGACCACCTTGCGCATCAGCTCGTCGCGGCTGATCTCGATATTGTTCGCAAGCCCGATCTCGGAAAGCAGCAGGCCAAGCCGCACCCGCCGCTCGGCGATGGCGCGGAATTCCTTGCGGTCCTCCTCGCTCTCCGGCTCTTCCTTCCCGGCCAGCTCGGCCTCGCTGGCCTCGCCCGACGTGATGGCGTCGCGTTTTATCTGCTCCCAGATGTCGCGATATTCGAGATCGACCATCTTTTCCGGGACCGGAAAGTCGTAGCTTTCAGCCAGCGCGTCGAGAAGCTTGCGCTTGAGACGCGCGCGGCCAAGCTGCGCCGCCTCCTGCTCGAGCTGCTGGCGCAGCATATCGCGCAACGCATCCAGGGATTCGAGCCCGAATCCCTTGGCGAATTCGTCGTCGACCCTGGTCTCGGCCGGCCTCTTCACCTCCTTGACGGTGACCGCGAAGGAGGCGGCCTTGCCGGCCAGATCGGCGCGCCCGTAATCCGCGGGGAATGTCACCTCGAGCGTCTTTTCCTCGCCACTCTTCGCCCCGACGAGTTGGTCCTCAAATCCGGGAATGAACTGGCCCGAGCCAATCTCGAGCTCGACATCCTCGCCCTTGCCGCCTTCAAACTCCGCCCCGTCGACCTTGCCCACGAAGTCGATGCGCACGACATCGCCCGTCTTGGCGCGATAATTTGCGGCGGCGGGCTCGAAGCGGCGCGACTGTTTCGCCAGCCGGGCCAGGGCCTCGTCGATATCGGCATCGTCCGGCTTTGCCACCAGACGCTCGAGCCTGGGCGCCTTGAATCCGGTGACATCGATCTCCGGCAGCACCTCCGCCGACACGGTAAAATCGAATCCGGCCTCCGCATCGACGTCACCGACCTCGACCTCGGGCCGCATCGCCGGGCGCAGCTTTTTCTCGCGAAAGAGTTTGTCGGTGTTCTCGCGCACCGACTCCTCGACCGCCTGGCCGATCGCGGCATCCCCGTGAAGCTTGCGCAACAGGGACAGCGGTGCCTTGCCGGGACGGAATCCCTTCATCCGCACCTTGTCGCGAAACTCCATCAGGATGAGCTGAACCCGGCGGTCCAGTTCCTCCTTGTCCACCGAAACCTTGAATTCCCGCTTCAGGCCTTCGTTCTTCAGTTCTTCAATCTGCATGCGCTCACTCGTGGTCTTGCCAGGGACCGTCATCTCGTCGGGTTGGTGCGGGCGGAGGGACTTGAACCCCCATGTCCGTCAGGACACCAGATCCTAAATCTGGCGCGTCTACCAGTTCCGCCACGCCCGCGATGCCGCGGTCCCGGGCGCGAAAGCGCGGCACGATCTGCGGACCGCTCACACCTGGTAACGCACCGGAGAGAGCAACCCCGCAGGCGCCCATCCGGTGCGAACCGGCGCTCTCTTAGCACAGCGGCTTTGCGCAATACCAGCATGATTCACGCTTTTCCTCGCCGCCCGTTGCAGCCGCTCCCGTCAGGGCAGCGACAGACCCGCGAGCGCCTCCGGCAGGGCCCCGACGAGATCGCCCGCGATCATGCCGCGGCCAAAGCTGCGCGCCGCCGCCGCGTGCAGCGACACGCCCGCCAGGGCGGCCGGCAGGGCCTCCATCCCCTGGGCCAGACAGCCGAGCAGAATGCCGGTCAGGACGTCGCCCGAACCGGCGGTCGCAAGGTGCGGCGGTGCCGTCGCCTCGATGGCGGCCGTCCCGTCGGGCGCCGCAATCACCGTATCGGGCCCCTTGTGGACGACAACCGCCCCGGCCTCGGCCGCCGCGGCACGCGTGGCGGCGAGCTTGTCGTGATCGGCATGCGCCGGAAACAGGCGCCGGAACTCGCCGCCGTGGGGCGTCAGGATCGCCGGCCCCCGAATGGCGCCAAACAGGTCCCCGGGGGCGTCGGCAAAGGCGGTCAGCGCGTCGGCGTCGAGCACCGTCGGCCGCGCCGTCCCGAGCAGTGCCTGCACGCGGCGGCGGGTCGCCGCACCGACGCCGCTGCCGGGGCCGATGGCGAGCGCGTTGCGGCGCCGGTCGCCGAGCATCCTGCGCAGCTCCGCCTGTGCCGCGAAAGGCGCCACCATCACCTCGGTGAGCGCCGTCGCCTGGATGGCATAGCCCTCTGCAGGCGTTGCCAATGTCACCAGCCCGGCGCCGGTGCGCAGCGCCGCCAGCGCCGCCAGGCGCGACGCACCGAGCGCCGGC
>JBHHTO010000172.1:0-5675 GCA_046753425.1 Rhodothalassiaceae bacterium
AAAGCCGCCGCCGCCACTGTCGAGAAGCTCGATCTCGATCTCCTTGTCGTCGAGCTCGCCCTGCCTCAAGAGCGCGCGGAACTTCTGCCGCGTGTCGGCGCTCGCTCCCTTGCCGACGAGGGCGTCGAGAACCCGTTCCTCGGCCGCGAGCTCGGCCTTGGCACGGACCTCGAGCCGCTTGCGCTCGCGCACCATGGTACGGGCGATCTCGACGAGGTCGCGGACGATCTGCTCGACGTCGCGGCCGACATAGCCGACCTCGGTGAACTTGGTGGCCTCGACCTTGAGGAAGGGCGCTTCCGCGAGCCGCGCGAGGCGGCGCGAGATCTCGGTCTTGCCGACCCCGGTGGGTCCGATCATGAGGATGTTCTTGGGCAACACCTCGTCGCGCATCGCGGGGTCCAGCTGCCGCCTTCGCCAGCGGTTGCGCAGGGCGATGGCGACCGCCCGCTTGGCCTCTTTCTGGCCAACGATATAGCGGTCCAGTTCGGAGACGATTTCACGCGGCGAGAAGGTGGTCATTCGGCCTCGAGCGTTTCGATGACGACATTGTCGTTGGTGTAGACGCAGATGCCGGCGGCGACCGCCATCGAGCGGCGGGCGATGTCCTCGGCATCGAGATCGAGAGCGATGAGCGCGCGGGCGGCAGCGAGGGCGAAATTGCCTCCCGAGCCGATGCCGATGAGGCCGTCTTCGGGCTCGAGCACGTCGCCGGTGCCCGAGACGAGCAGGCTCTGATCCCGGTCGGCGACCGCGAGCAGTGCCTCGAGCCGGCGCAGATAGCGGTCGGTGCGCCAGTCCTTGGCCAGTTCGACGCAGGCGCGGGCGAGCTGTCCGGGATGCCGCTCGAGCTTGGCCTCGAGCCGCTCAAGCAGCGTGAAGGCGTCCGCCGTGGCGCCGGCAAACCCGGCCAGAATCCGGCCGTCGGCGAGCCGGCGCACCTTGCGGGCGTTCGACTTTACCCTGGTCTGGCCCATCGAGACCTGACCGTCGCCGGCCATGACCACGGTCCTGTTCTTGCGGACGCAGAGGATGGTCGTGGCGTGCCATCCCGGAAATGCGTGATCCCCCTGCATGTGGCTCTTTCCTGTCGGGCCCGGACTCGCTTCGTCCTGGCGGGATATAGAAGTGCGGCGACAGGATAACAAGGCCACAGCGGCAGACCGCTCGATCGGCGGGCTGGCAAAGCGGCCGCGAGCGGGCTATGAGAGGGCCGGCGAAGGAAGAACGGGGTCAGCCATGCGTCAGGCGCAGCATCGTCGCAAAACCCGGGAGACCGAGATCAGCGTGGCACTCGATCTCGACGGCACGGGGGAGGCCGCGATCGGGACCGGGATCGGATTTCTCGACCACATGCTCGAGCAGATCGCCCGCCATGCGCTCGTCGATCTCGAGGTTGCGGCGCGGGGCGATCTCCATATCGACGCCCATCACACGGTCGAGGATGTCGCAATCACGCTTGGCGGCGCGCTCGATCGCGCACTCGGCGATCGCGCCGGCATCGCCCGGTTCGGCGCTGCCCATGTGGCGATGGACGAGGCACTGGCGCGGGTCGTGCTCGACATTTCCGGCCGCCCCTATCTGGTCTGGAATGCAAGGCTGACGCAGCCGCGGCTCGGCGAGATAGACAGCGAGCTGTTCGAGCATTTCTTCCGCTCGCTGGCTTTCACCGCCGGGCTCACATTGCATGTCGCGCTGCTTTATGGGCGCAACAACCATCATATCATCGAGGCGATCTTCAAGGCCTTCGCGCGGGCGCTCAGGGAGGCGGCGGCCCCCGATCCGCGGCGCGGTGGTGCGGTTCCCTCGAGCAAGGGGCGGATTGGCGAGAAGCGGTGACGGAACGGATTGCGGTCATCGATTGCGGCTCCGGGAACCTGCGCTCGGTGGCAAGGGCTCTCCAGCGGGCGGCCGGCGAGGCGGACCGCGCGGTCAGCATTACGGTCACCGCCTCGGTGCAGGAGGTGCGCGATGCCGATCGTATCGTCCTGCCCGGCGTCGGCGCCTTTGCTGCCTGTCGCGCCGGGCTGCGCCGGGTCGACGGCCTGTGGGAGGCGCTGCAGGAGGCCATGACCTCCCGCCCGCGGCCGCTGCTCGGCATCTGCGTCGGCATGCAACTTCTGGCGACCTGCGGGCGCGAACATGGAGAGCAAGCGGGATTCGACCGCATTCCGGGCGCGGTGGTCGCACTCTCACACGCCGATCCGGCGTGCAAGGTGCCGCATATGGGATGGAATACGCTGGCGCTTACCAACGCCGGGCGCGCACACGCATTGTTTACCGGATTGCGCGACGGTGACCATGTCTATTTCGTGCACAGCTATCATATGATGCCCCGGAACATGAGCGACTGTCTGGCGCGCACCGATCATGGCGGCCCGGTTACTGCCGCGATCGGCCGCGATCTCGTTGTCGGCGTGCAGTTCCATCCCGAGAAAAGCCAGCAAACGGGGCTCAGGCTGTTGCGCAACTTTCTGGAGTGGAAAGAATGAGTGAACGGCAAAGCGATGCGACGATGACGGAATTCCCCGACGGGGACGGCGTTGCCGTCGTCGAGGAGCTCGACGAGCGGGCGCTGGGCGAGCTCTGTGAGGCGACGGCGCTGGCGGTTGCCGACGGCGAGGACATCGCCTGGGTTCACCCGCCAAAGCAGTCGGTGCTCGCCGCCTACTGGAAGGGCATCCTGCTGGCGCCGCATCGCCGGCTCCTGGTGGCGCGTCACGACGGTCGCATCTGCGGCGCCGTACAGCTCATCCTCCCCGGCACCATCAACGAGGCGGGCGCGCATGCGGGCGAGATCGCGACCTTCTTCGTCGCGCCCTGGGCGCGCGGCCATGGCAATGCCCGGGCCCTTCTCGAGCGGGTCGAGGCCGAGGCCCGTGCCGCCGGGCTCAAGGTCCTCGACTTCTCGATCCGCGCCGACCGCAAGGCGGGGATCGCGCTCGTCGAATCGCTCGGCTACCGGCGCTGGGCGGAAAAGCCGCACTATGCCTTCATCAATGGTGCCTTCGTGCCTGGCTATTTCTATACCAAGACCCTAAATGGCGCGGAGCTGCGGGAATGACGGCGCCGTCCTTCACGCTCTTTCCGGCGATCGATCTCAAGGACGGTATGATCGTCCGCCTTCGCCAGGGCGACATGGGCTCGGCGCATGTCTATGGCGCGCATCCGGCGGCGCAGGCGGAGGCCTTCGCCGCGGCGGGCTGCCGCTGGCTGCATGTCGTCGATCTCGACGGCGCGATCGCGGGCAGGAGTGCCAATGGCGACGCGGTGGCGGCGATTCTCGAGCGCGTCGACATGAAGGTGCAGCTTGGCGGTGGCCTGCGCGACCTGCCGGCGATCGAGGCCTGGCTCGAACATGGCGTGGCACGGGTCATTCTCGGCACCGTCGCGGCCAGTGACCCGGGCTTGCTGCGCGAGGCCTGCGCCGCCTTTCCGGGGCGCATTCTGGTCGGCATCGATGCCCGTTCCGGCCGCGTCGCGATCGCCGGCTGGGAGCGTCAGACAGAGCGCGACATGCGCGATCTTGCAGCCAGCGCGGCAGACGCCGGGGCGGCGGCGATCATCTATACCGACATCGCCCGCGACGGCATGCTGGAGGGCCCCGACATCGAGGGCACGACGGCACTTGCCGAAACCGTATCGCTGCCGGTCATCGCCTCGGGCGGGGTACGCGACCTCGCCGACATCCTCGCCCTCAAGGAGGCGGCTGCGACCGCGACCGGACGCATCGAAGGCGTCGTCGTCGGGCGGGCGCTCTATGACGGGCGGCTCGACCCCGGCGCCGCGCTCGGCCGGCTGGCGGCGGCCTGATGCTCAAGGTGCGCGTCATTCCCTGTCTCGACGTCCGCGGCGGCCGTGTCGTCAAGGGGGTGCGCTTCGTCGATCTCGTCGATGCCGGCGATCCGGTGGCGCAGGCGCGTCTCTACGATGCGGCGGGAGCCGACGAGCTCTGCTTTCTCGATATCACCGCCAGCGTCGAGGACCGGGCGCCGCTGCTCGACATGGTGGCGCGGACCGCGGAGCAGTGCTTCATGCCGCTCACCGTCGGCGGTGGCGTGCGGACGCGAGAGGACGTGCGGCGCCTGCTCCTCGCCGGGGCCGACAAGGTGGCGCTGAACACCGCCGCCGTGCACGAGCCGGCGCTGCTGTCGCGGCTCGCCGAGGCCTTCGGTTCGCAGTGCATCACGGTGGCGATCGATGCCAGGCGTGTCGCCGGGGGACGCTGGGAGGTCTTCACCCATGGCGGACGGCAGGCCAGCGGGCGCGATGCGGTGGCCTTCGCCGAGGAGGTCGCGGCCCGCGGCGCCGGCGAGATTCTTCTCACCTCGATGGATCGTGACGGCACGCAAGCGGGCTTCGACCTCGCGCTGACCCGCGCGGTCGCCGACCGGGTTCGGGTGCCGGTCATCGCCTCGGGCGGTGTCGGCAGCCTCGATCATCTCGTTGCCGGTGTGCGTGAGGGCCATGCCTCGGCGGTGCTCGCGGCATCGATCTTTCATTTCGGAACCCATACCGTCGCCGAGGCCAAGGCGGCGCTGGCCGCGGCCGGCATCCCGGTGCGCATGGCGGCGGCAGGAGAGAGGTGATGAGCGGAGACTTCACGGGCCTCGCACGGCTCGCCGCAACGATCGAGGCCCGGCGCGGCGCCGATCCCGCGGTGAGCTATGTCGCATCGCTGCTCGCGGGTGGCCCGGAGAAGGCGGCAAGAAAGCTCGGCGAGGAAGCCGTCGAGACCGTTCTTGCGGCAGCGACCGGTGACCGGACGGCGCTCGTTCACGAGTCCGCCGACCTGCTTTTTCACCTGCTTGTTCTCTGGGCGGCGGCGGGCGTCGACGCGGCGGACGTGATGGCCGAGCTCACCCGCCGCGAGGGTGTCTCGGGGCACGAGGAGAAGCGGCGGCGGAACCGCGAGTGAGAAAAACCGCGGCCCCCGTGTCTTGCAGGCCTCCCCTGCCCCTCCTATATGGTCGGACGAGCGGACAGCCGGCGGCTGCGGCGGATGGCCCGGGAGACGGGCGGGCGCGGCACGGCGGCTGTCGGACGATAAACCGGCAACAAGCGTAATGGAGACCCGGCCGGGTGCTGAACGAGGCCCGCCGGGTCGGCTGAAGAAGGAAAGAGGAAGACCATGGCCAAGGTTATCGGTATCGATCTCGGCACCACGAATTCGTGCGTGGCCGTCATGGAGGGCTCCAAACCCAAGGTCATCGAGAACGCGGAGGGCATGCGGACGACGCCGTCCATGGTCGCGTTCACCGATGAGGCGGAGATTCTCGTCGGTCAGGCTGCCAAGCGGCAGGCGGTGACCAATCCGGAAAACACGCTGTTCGCGATCAAGCGCCTGATCGGGCGACGCTTTGACGATCCGACGACGCAAAAGGACATCAAGATGGTGCCCTACAAGATCGTCAAGGCGGACAATGGCGATGCCTGGGTGGAGGTGAAGGGGAAGACCTATTCGCCGTCGCAGATTTCCGCCTACATCCTGCAGAAGATGAAGGAGACCGCCGAGAGCTATCTCGGCGAGAAGGTGACGCAAGCGGTGATCACGGTACCCGCCTATTTCAACGACGCCCAGCGGCAGGCGACGAAGGACGCGGGCAAGATCGCCGGGCTTGAGGTGCTGCGCATCATCAATGAGCCGACGGCGGCCGCGCTCGCCTATGGCCTCG
>JBHHTO010000173.1:0-5639 GCA_046753425.1 Rhodothalassiaceae bacterium
TGGCCGCGATCCGAGGGCCGTTTTCAGGATCGACATGACGGGCGTGATTCCGGCGCCGGCGGCAAAGGCGACAAAATGTTCCGGGCCTTCACCGGCGGGCGGCAGATTGAAATGCCCGAGCGGCGGCAGCACGTCGATCCGCTCGCCCACCGCAAGGTGCTCGGCGACATAGCCGGAGAAGCGGCCCCCCGGCACACGCCGCACGACGACGCTCAGATCGTCCTCGTCAACGGCACTGCAGATCGAGTAGCAGCGCCGGAGTTCCTCACCGTTGATCTTCTTGCGCAGGGTGAGATGCTGCCCCTCGCGATAGCGGTAGAGCTCCCGCAGATCGGCGGGCACGGCGAAACGAATGCGCTTCGCGTCCGGCGTCTCGGGGATGATGGCGGCGATTTCGAGAGAATGAAATTTGCGCATCTCGGTCTATCGCTCCTTTTCAGTCGCCGCCGCCCCGCTCACCCTTCGAGACACTCCTCACGGGGCTCCGTGAGGGCGAACGGAGAAGCAGAAACCCGTTCGTGCTGAGCCTGTCGAAGTACGGGCGGCAAGCGCCGGCGCCACCTCCGGGGTGTTGTCGTTCCTACAGGCATTTGAAGGCCTCGAAGGGCTCAAGGCAGGCACGGCAGCGCATCGCCGCCTTGCAGGGGGTCGAGCCGAACTCGGCCACCAATTCGGTATCGGTGGCGCCGCAGCGCGGGCAGGCAACCGGCGCGTCGGCCGGCGACCGGCGCGGGCGCGGTGGCGCGATGCCATGGCGCCGCAGCTTCTCGCGGCCCTCGGGTGTGATCCAGTCGGTGCTCCAGGGCGGCGTCAGGCGATAACGAACCTCGAGGTCGGAGAGCCCGGCAGCGGCGAGCGCCTCCGCCACCGAACGGCGGATGACTTCGGTCGCCGGAAAGCCGGTATAGGTGGGCGTGAGGACGATCGCCTTGCTGCCGTCGTCGGTTGTCTCGATGCCGCGCACCATGCCGAGCTCGACGATGTTGAGCACCGGAATTTCCGGGTCCGGCACCGTGCGCAGGACATCCCAGATGGCCGCTTGCTCGCTCACCATTCGAGCCCCGGATAGGTGCGCTGCAGGAACTGCAGCTCGCTCAGGATATGGCCGAGATGTTCCGAATGATGGCCGCGCCGGCCGCCCGACGTCATCCGCGATACCGACGGTACGCTGAGCCCGGCCTCGGCGAACACCGATGTCACCGCCTCCCGCCAAGGGGCCTCGAGCATCCGGGCATCGATGGCGCGCCCCTCGGCGATGAGCAATTCTTCCAGTGCGTCGACCTCGAACATCTCGCCGGTGAACTTCCACAGCCGGTCGACGGCGGCCTGCAGGCGGTCGTGGCTCTCTTCCGTGCCGTCGCCGAGGCGCAGCATCCAGTCGCGGCTGAAGCGTTCGTGATAGGCGATCTCGGGGCCGGTCTTGGTGGCGATCCCGGCGAGCGACTCCTCCCCGCCCTCTGCCAGTGCCGCCGCCTGCAGGCGATGAAAGACGCTGAAGAGGAAGTGCCGGGCGATGGTCATCGCCCAGTCGCCGTTCGGTTGCTCGACGATGAGGAGATTGCGGAAATCGAGCACATCGCGACCGAAGGCGAGGCCATCGGCACGCGACCCGTTGCCCTTGAGCGCCGCCGCATGTTCGAGAAAAAGCTGCGCCTCGCCGATGAGATCGAGCGCGAGGTTCGAGACCGCCATCTCGAGCTCAAGTGCCGGCGCGTGCCCGACCCATTCGCAAAGACGCTGCCCGAGGATGAGCGCGCTGTCACCGAGCCGCAGCGCGTAATCGAGGTCCTGACCTTGCAGCACGTCGGGCATGTGACGGCCTCCTTCAGCGGGCGGATCAGATATTCTCCACGCCCTCGGGGATCGAGTAGAAGGTCGGGTGGCGATAGATCTTGTCCTTCGCCGGCTCGAACAGCGCCGCCGCCTCGTCGGGATCAGATGCAATGATCGCCGCCGAGGGCACGACCCACAGGCTCACGCCTTCCGCACGCCGGGTGTAGATGTCGCGTGCCGCCTCGATCGCGGTCTCGGCATCGACCGCATGGACCGAGCCCACATGCTTGTGCGCAAGCCCGTTCTTTGAGCGTACGAAGACCTCATAGAGCGTCCAGTCGCGCGTCTCTTTGCCCATTGCCTCCTCCGTCAGGCCGCGCACCCGCGCCGCCGGTGCTTTTCCGCATAGGCGAGCGCCGCCTCGCGCACCCATGCGCCCTCTTCGTGCGCGCGGCGACGCGTATCGAGGCGGTCGTGGGCGCAGGGCCCGTCGCCCTTGACGACGCTCCAGAACTCGTCCCAGTCGATGGGCCCGATCTCGTAATGACCGGTCTCGGCGTTCCATCTGAGATCGGGGTCGGGGATGCGGAGCCCGATCGCCTCGGCCTGCGGCACGGTGGCGTCGATGAAGCGCTGCCGCAGCTCGTCGTTCGAGAAGCGCTTGATCTTCCACGCCATGCTCTGCGCCGAATGGGTCGATTCGGCATCCGGCGGCCCAAACATCATCAAGGACGGCCACCACCAGCGATCGAGCGCATCCTGCGCCATGCGCCGCTGCTCGGACGATCCCCGCATGAGCGTCACCATGATCTCGTAGCCCTGCCGCTGATGGAAGCTCTCCTCCTTGCAGATGCGCACCATGGCGCGGGCATAGGGCCCGTAGGAGCAGCGGCAGAGCGGGATCTGGTTGGTGATCGCGGCGCCGTCGACAAGCCAGCCGATGGCGCCGATATCGGCCCAGGTCAGCGTCGGATAATTGAAGATGGTCGAGTATTTGGCCTTGCCGGCGAGAAGCTGATCAACGAGCGCGGCGCGCGCGACGCCGAGCGTCTCGGCGGCGGAATAAAGATAGATGCCGTGCCCCGCCTCGTCCTGCACCTTGGCGAGCAGGATGAGCTTGCGCCGGAGCGTCGGTGCGCGGGTGATCCAGTTGCCCTCGGGGAGCATGCCGACGATCTCGGAATGCGCATGCTGCGCGATCTGGCGGATGAGCGTCTTGCGGTATCCGGCGGGCATCCAGTCCTTGGGCTCGATGACCTCCTCGTCGTCGATGCGTTTCTGGAACGCCGCCGCGCGGGCCTCGTCCTCGGCCACCCTGATGGCGTCGTGCCGCTTTTCCTCCTCGCTTCTGAGGTCGGTGGTGTACATCGCTACTCTCCTTCACACCCGCTCGAGTGCCTTCGCGATCCCCTGGCCGACGCCGATGCACATGGTGCAGAGCGCGCGCCTCGCCTGCCGCTCGGCAAGCTCGATGGCGGCGGTGAGCGCGAGCCGTCCGCCGGACATGCCCAGGGGATGGCCAAGCGCGATGGCGCCGCCATTGGGGTTCACATGCGGCGCGTCGTCCGCGAGCCCGAGGTCGCGCAGCACGGCAAGCGCCTGGCTCGCGAAGGCCTCGTTGAGCTCGATGACATCGAAATCACCGATCTTGAGCCCGAGCCGGGCCATCAACTTCCTCGAGGCAAGCGCCGGTGCAAAGCCCATGATCCGCGGTTCGATGCCGGCGACGGCAGCGCCCGTGATGCGTGCGACGGGAGTGAGCCCATGGCGCGCCGCGGCAGCCTCGGAGGCGACGATGAGCGCCACCGCGCCGTCATTGACACCCGAGGCATTGCCCGCCGTGATGGTGCCTCCCTCACGGAAGGGCGTCGGCAATTTCGCGAGCTTCTCGAGCGTCGTGTCGGGGCGCGGATGCTCGTCGCGATCGACGATGACGGGCTCGCCCCTGCGCTGCGGAATGGTGACCGGGACGATTTCCTTCTCAAGACGCCCGCTTTCGAGCGCCCGTGCCGCGCGCTGTTGCGAGCGCAGCGCGAAGGCATCCTGATCGGCGCGCGAGACCCGGAACTCGGCGGCGACATTCTCCCCCGTCTCGGGCATCGAATCGATCCCGTATTGCGTCTTGAGGCCGGGGTGGACGAAGCGCCAGCCGATGGTCGTGTCATAGATCTCCGCCTTGCGCGAGAAGGCCGTTTCCGCCTTCGGCATGACGAAGGGCGCGCGCGACATGCTCTCGACACCGCCCGCGATGACAAGTTCCGCCTCACCGGTGCGGATGGCGCGCGCCGCCATGGCGACGGCATCGAGCGAGGAGCCGCACAGGCGATTGAGCGTCACCCCGGGCACCGCCGGCGGCAGCCCGGCGATGAGCGCCGCCATGCGCGCGACATTGCGATTGTCCTCGCCCGCCTGATTGGCGCAGCCATAGATGACATCGTCGACGGCCTCCCAGTTGACACCGGGGTGCCGCTCGACCAGCGCCCGCATCGGGATGGCCGCAAGATCGTCGGCCCGCACCGTCGCCAGCGCCCCGCCGAAGCGTCCGATGGGGGTGCGCACCCCGCTGCAGATAAACGCGTCGTTCACGACCTTGGCTTCCTTTCCCTATTCCCTTTCTGCCCTATCGCCCTTCGAGACCGGCCTTGCGGCCCTCCTCAGGGCGAACGGGGAAGCAGGAGCCCGTTCGTCCCGAGCCCGTCGAAGGGCGAAGGGTGAGTGGCCATTCATTCCGCCATCGTCCTTCCCATCGCCGCCCGCATCGCGACCATGGTGAGCAGCTCATAGCTCGCGCAGAGCTCGCCCGCGCCGTTCTCGATCGCGACATGCCAGCGCACCTCGCCATAGTCGTCGGTACGCCGCGTCTTGTCCTTGACCGTCAGCACCGCCCGCATGCTCTCGCCGGGATAGACGGGTTTGACGAAGCGCAGCCCGTCGAGCCCGGTATTGGCCAGCACCGGTCCCGGATTCGGTTCGACAAAGAGACCGGCGGCGAAGGAGAGCAGCAGATAGCCGTGCGCCACGCGGCCCTCGAAGAAGGGATTCGCCTTCGCCGCCGCCTCGTCCATATGGGCGTAGAAGCGATCGCCGGTGAACGCGGCGAAATGCTCGACGTCGGCGAGCGTGATCTCGCGCAGTTCCGAGCGGTAGGTCTCGCCGAGATCGAGCTCGTCGAAGGCGCGGGTGAAGGGATGCGGGCGGTCGGTGATCTGCCGCGCACCGGGGATCCAGCGCCGGGTCACGGCGGTCAACACGTCCGGGCTGCCCTGCACCGCAGTGCGCTGCATGTAATGGAGCACACCGCGGACGCCACCGAGTTCCTCGCCGCCGCCGGCACGTCCCGGTCCGCCATGAACGAGATGCGGCAGGGGCGAGCCGTGCCCGGTGCCTTCCTTCGCGCTGTCGCGGTTCATGACATAGAGCCGGCCGTGATAGGCGGCGATGCCGTCGACGATCCGCGCCACGGTCCTGGCATCATGGCTGAAGATGGAGGCGACGAGTGAGCCCTCGCCGCGGTTGGCAAGCCGGATGGCGTCGTCCACATCCGCATAGGGCAGAACCGTGCTCACCGGGCCAAAGGCCTCGACCGCATGCACCGCACGCGCCTTGTCGGGCTCGCGGCAGAGCAGAAGCACGGGGGGCAGGAAGGCGCCCTTCTCGGCGTCCGCATTGACGAGATCGAAATGGTCGGGGTCGCCGGCGACAATCTCGCCTTCCTCGGCGAGCCGGTCGATATTCGCCCGCACGTCGGCGCGCTGCTCGAGCCCGGCGAGCGCGCCCATGCGTACATTCTCGTTTGCCGGGTCGCCGACGGTGATCTTCTCCAGCCGTGCGCGAAGCGCCGCGAGCACCGCATCGAGATAGCGTTC
>JBHHTO010000174.1:0-5631 GCA_046753425.1 Rhodothalassiaceae bacterium
GGGGGAGGCGGCGAGGCGAAAGCGGACGCCGATCCGGGACGGGCGCGCGCCCGGCCGCGGCTTAGAATTCGCGCGCGGGCAGGTGGTCGGGCACCGCCTCGTCGGTGAAGCGCGTGGTTTCCTTGTTGAAATGGAGCCGCACCGTGCCCGTGGGGCCGTGGCGCTGCTTGCCGACGATCACCTCGGCGAGCCCGCGCACGCGTTCCATGTCCTCGACCCAGCGCTCGAACTTGTCGGTCCCTTCGTCGGGCTTCTGCTGCTCCTTGTAGTATTCCTCGCGGTAGATGAACATGACGATATCGGCGTCCTGCTCGATGGTGCCCGACTCGCGCAGGTCAGCGAGCTGCGGCCGCTTGTTGTCGCGCTGCTCGACCATGCGCGAGAGCTGGGAGAGCGCGAGCACGGGGACATCGAGCTTTTTTGCCAGCGCCTTGAGGCCGCGCGTGATCTCGGAGATTTCCTGCACCCGGCTCTCGGTGCGTGTGGCGCCGTGCAGGAGCTGCAGATAGTCGACGACGACGAGGCCGATATTGTGCAGGCGCTTGAGCCGGCGCGCGCGGGTATAGAGCGCGGTGATCGACAGCGCCGGCGTGTCGTCGATAAAAAGCGGCAGGTCCTCGATCTCCTGCACGGCGCGGCACAGCTCCTCGAACTGCGTCTCGGTGATGCGGCCGCGGCGCATCTCTTCGGAGCGGATGCCGGCGCGCTCGGCGACGATGCGCGCCGCGAGCTGGTCGGCCGACATCTCGAGCGAGAAGAAGGCGACCGGCGCGCCGCGCGAGCGCGTCATGTCGAGCCCGGCCTCGCGATCGTCGCGCCAGCGCTTGGCGGCGGCGAAGGCGATATTTGTGGCGAGCGAGCTCTTGCCCATGGCAGGACGCCCGGCGAGGACGATGAGGTCGGTCGGATGCAGGCCGCCGATCTTGTCGTTGAGCGTCCTGAGCCCGGTGGTGACGCCGGAGATCTTGTCCGGGTCCTTGTAGGCCGCCTGTGCCGCGTCGAGCGCCTCGGCGAGCGCGCGGCGGAAGGGGGTGGCACCCGTCGCCGCGTCCCCCTTGCTCGCGAGATCGAAAAGCCGCGATTCGGCCTCCTCGAGCTGTTCCTCGCCGGAATGCGCGAGATCGGCGTCATAGGCGGTGATCACCATGTCCTGGCCGACGGAAATGAGCGCCCGCCTGAGCGCCAGATCGCGCAGGGTGCGGGCATAGTCGCGGGCATTGATGATCGTCGCCGCCGCCGCCGCGAGGCGTGCGAGATAGGCCCCGCCGCCGAGATCCTTCAGGGTCTCGTCGGCATCGAAAAAGGGCTTGAGCTTGGTCGGATCGGCGGTGTGGTCGCGATCGATGAGGCGCAGGATGGCCTCATAGATGCGGCCGTGCACCGGCTCGAAGAAATGGCCCGGCTCGAGAAACTCGCGCACCTGCTCGGCGGCCTCGTTGTTGACCAGCATGGCACCGAGCAGCGCCTGCTCGAGCTCGAGATTGTGCGGCGGCTGGCGATAGTCGAGGGCCGCCTCGGCAGGCGGGACGGACGGATGGTCGGGCATGTCGATGGTGTCGCTCATGCCTCAGGGGTGCCATGACAGCGCTGCCATTGCACGCTAGAATTTCACCTGTCCACAAATACCGGTTTCCACCGGCTGTGAATTTCGGGGAAAAGACCGGTGCCGGGAAGATCCGTGGCGCGAAAAGGCGCCGGGAAGTTGCGACGCGGGCACTGCCCACCGGTCGCGGAGGGACGTCACGGAAGAAGGGGCGCATCTCGATCGAATCGCCCAAACCGGCGGGTGTTCGGCAATAGACGTAAACAAAAAGGATAAATCGTTGGACCGAAGTTTTCCCACTTGATTTAACTTTCCTCCTATGTAGCATCGACCTTCCACGGGCACTGGAGGGGGGTGCCGGCCTCGTCCCGGAGGCCGCATGAAAAAACTTCAGGGCCAAAGTTGAACCAACTGGAGGAAACGCCATGTCTTTTGACATCACGGCGCGTCACCGCTTGAGTCTGCGCGGCGGCGCCGCAACCGGACTTGTGCTTGCGCTGATGCTCGGCGGAACGGCGTCGGCTCTCGCGCAGCAGCAGCAACAGCAGGCCGATGACGATAACGCTGCGACCGAAAACGAGGTCGAGCAGATCGTGGTCACCGGCTCGCGCATCCGTCGCGACGCCTTCTCGAGCACGACGCCGCTGCAGGTGCTCGATGCCGAGCAGTCGCTGCGTCTCGGCGTGAGCGACCTGACCGACATGCTGCAGCGCGCGACCGTGACCAACGGCACGCAGATCGATGCCACGCTGAACACCAATGCCGGCAATGCCAATGCCACCGAGGCGCCGCCCACCGGTGGTGCCGGTTCGTCCAATATCAGCCTGCGCGGCCTCGGGCCGGAGCGGACGCTGGTGCTGGTGAACGGCCGCCGTCTCGGTTCGGCGGGTGTGCGTGGTGCGCCGGCACAGCCGGACATCAACCTTTTGCCGCTCGCCATGGTCGAGACCGTCGACATCCTGACCGGCGGCCTGTCGACCATCTACGGCGCGGATGCCGTGGCCGGCGTGGTCAATGTCCGCCTGAGGAGGAACTTTGACGGCCTTGATATCCGCGGCGGCGTCGAGCTGCCCGAGGATGGCGGTGGCGAGGTCTACCAAACCTCCCTCGTGACCGGGATCTCGAGCGATCGCGGCAATATCACGCTCGGCTTCGACTATTTGAAGCGCCAGCGCATCGTTACCGGTAACCGAAAGTTCAGCCAGTGCCTGCGCGACATCGAGGTGAGCGAGGACGGCAAGACCCGCTTCGATCCCTGCCGCAGCGGCTTCTTCGACAATATCGTGGTGATCGGCAACAATTTCCTGCCCGGATTCGAACCCGGCGCGCCGTTCCCGCCTGCAGGGCCCGATGGCCTGGCCTTCGCCGATGCCCTGTTCTTCTACTACACGCCCGGGCAGACCGACACAGGCGTGCCCAACTGGTCGACTGCCTTCAACCTGCCGCAGCCGTCGGATCCGCAGGTTGCGGACTTCCCGAACGCGACCATCAACCGCGCGCTCAACCGCTTCGTCTATAACGATTTCTACAATGACCAGGACGACAGGCGTTCGGCCGATCTGGTGCGCCCGATCGAGCGCTTTTCGGTGGTTGGCAACGGCCATTTCAATTTCGACTGGGGCCACAATGAGGAGTTCTATTTCGAGACCTACTACTTCAACCGGAAGAACCGGATCCGGGCCGCGACCGAGCAGATCTTCCCCGACGTCCCGGGGATGATCCCGCAGGAGGATGAGAACGGGAACATCGTTGTCGACAGCGATGGCAATCCGATCCTCGTCGACAACCCGCTCAACCCCTTCCCGATCTCGGTGGCACCGATCATCACGCTCGACGACATTCCGCAGGAGTTCAACGTGAACCTCCAGCAGTATCGCGGGGTGATCGGATTCAAGGGTGATATCGGGGCCAACTGGTTCGAGGATCACAACTGGAGCTACGATGCCTATTTCACCTATGATCGCGGCACCGGATTCCAGTCGCAGACGATCCTCTTCGAGCCGAACCTGACGCTCGCGACGCAGACCCTGCGTCTGGATGCCGACGGCAATCCGATCTGCGGCATCCCGCTGCGCGAGAACGCCAATGGCTTCCTCACGCCGCAGAACTGCGTGCCGGTCAACTTCTTCGCTCCCTCACTTTACGAGGACGGGGAAGGCCGGTTCGCGACGGACGCGGAGCGCGACTTCCTGCTTGGCACCCGTACCAACCGGACCGTGACGCAGCAATATGATGCGGCGCTGTTCTTCAATGGTGATCTCTTCGACATCCCGACCGGAGAGACGGCCGCAACGGCGTTCGGCTTCGAGTGGCGCAAGGACACCATCAACTCGCAGAACGACATTGTCGGTGTCAAAGCCCTCAATGCGGCGGAGAACCCGCTGCAGGAAGGCGATACCATCGGCAGCCGCTGGATCTACGATCTCTATGGCGAGGTCACGCTGCCGCTGCTCGTCGACCGGCCATTTATCGAGCGCTTCCAGCTCGACGGCGCGGTGCGCTTCACCGAGGAGAAGAACTTCGGCAGCGAGGTCACCTATCGCGTCGGCGCGCTCTATCGTCCGGTGCACTATCTGACGCTGAGCGGCTCGTTCAACACCTCTTTCCGGGCGCCGAACCTGCGCGAGCAGTTCCTCGCCGACCAGGGCGGTGGTGTGAGCGGTGGCATCGATCCATGCCTTGCGAACAATGTGTCGCAGCTCGATCCCAACGACCCGCAGACGCAGTTGCTGATCAACAACTGTACGCTGTCGGGTGCGGATGTGACCGTGCTCGGTACCCAGGGCGTGACGACGATTCCGATCCGCGTCGGCGGTGCGGATGACCTCGTCGCCGAGGAATCGGACTCCTATGTCGCCCAGGTGCAGTTCCAGCAGCCCTGGTACGACAGCTTCGCCTTCGACGTGGCGCTGACCTATTTCAGCGTCAAGATCACCAACACGGTGGAGGAGCTCGATCCCGCGACGATCGCCTTCCGGTGCTTCAACGACGCGCCGAACCTGCAGAGCCCCTTCTGCAGCCGTCTGACGCGTCCCAACGACACCAGCAACCCGGCAAGCAACATCATCAATTTTATTGATGCGTCCTTCGTCAATATCGGCCTCGAGACCGCCAAGGGCTTCGACCTGACGACGCGATTCCAGGCCGATATCGGCGAGCTCGACAGCCAGCCGGTAAACCTCGTCTGGACCACCGGGACAACCTATCAGTTCGAGCGCAAGCGGCAGATCTTCTCGGATACGCCGGCGATCGACAATGCGGGCCGCATCGGCAACCCGAAATGGGTCGTGCAGTCGACGGTCGGGATCGACTGGAGCCGCTTCCAGTTCCTCTGGCAGGCGCGCTATCTTGGCCGGACCATGTTCGCCGAGGATCGTCTCGATCCCGAGGAACCGTTCCGCGTCAATCCGGAGTTTAACACGAGCATCCCCACGGCGGACGATGCCACGGCGGAGCGGAAGCTTTATAATGACGTCTCGGTGTCGAGCGACTTCGATCGCTTTACGGTGACCCTCGGCGTCCGCAACCTGTTCGACACGAAGCCGCCGCTGATCGACGACAGCTCGGGGCCGAACCGCAACAATGCGGTGAGCTCCGCGGGCTTCGACTTCTTCGGACGGACCTGGTTCCTGCGTACCAGCATCCGCTTCTAGAAGAAGCGCAAGGGGCAAAAAGCGAGCGGCGGCCTCAGGGCCGCCGCTCTTTTTTCGTGAGACGTGAAAAAGGACCCGCGTGTCAGCCGCGCTTCTGCTTCAGGCGCTCGACGATCTTCTCGAAGAACTGCTCGGTGGTGAGCCAATGCTGCTCGGGGCCGATGAGAAGGGCGAGATCCTTGGTCATGAAACCGGCCTCGACGGTCTCGATGCAGGCCTCCTCGAGTGCACGTGCGAAGGCCTGGACCTCCGGCGTGCCGTCGAGTTTGCCGCGATAGTAAAGACCCCGTGTCCAGGCGAAGATCGAGGCGATGGGATTGGTCGAGGTCGGCTTGCCCTGCTGGTGCTGGCGGTAATGCCGGGTCACCGTGCCGTGCGCGGCCTCGGCCTCGATGGTCTTGCCGTCCGGCGTCATCAGCACCGAGGTCATGAGCC
>JBHHTO010000175.1:0-5630 GCA_046753425.1 Rhodothalassiaceae bacterium
CGCCCGATGGTCGGCGTGGGTGGGATCGAGCAGACGCGGCGAGTCCTGCGGCAGCATGAGGACGAGCCGCCCCACCGCATAGAGCACGCCCGGCCCATGCGCCATTCCCGCTTCGACGAGCGCCTCGGCATAGGCCTCGTCGGCGGAGAGAAAGACGTCGAAGGGCGCACCGGCCCTGATCTGCCGCATCAGATTCCCCGACGAGCCGAAGCTGATGCGGGTTCCGATTCCGCTCGACTCCTCGAAGACGCGCGCAATCTCGGGGAGCGCGAATTGCAGATCCGAGGCGGCGGCAATGCGCAGCGGTGGCTCTGTGGCTGTCGCGCGCCAGGGGACAAGCATGACGAAGGCAAGCGCCGCGACGGCGGCCACAACGGACCAGCGACGCGCGACGGCGAGCACCCTCGACACCATGCCTTTCATGCGCCGATCATATCCGAGAGCGGGGCATTCACAAGGAAAGCCCCGCGAGGCGGTCTAGGTTAGGGCGTGGGTGGGTCGCCTGCGGGCGGTCCAAGGCTCGCTCAGATCGTCGAGCCGGGCATCGATGCATTCGACCTCGAGGCGGATGGTCGCAAAGCCGGAGAAATCGAGCAGGATCGTCGCCTCGCCGTCCTCCCCCTCCTCGGCCTCGATGGCAAGCAGCTCCATCACGTGCGATTTGTCGGCGAGCGGCACATGCTGCACCTGCGCCTTCAAGACGCCGTTGAAATGAAGTCCGCTGCGCACCCGCTCACCGCTCCGGCGCTTGCCGAGCCCGGCGCCGTCGAGGGCCTCCTTTTCCCAGCGATAGCGGTTGAGAACCATCGCGAAACGGTGCTCGCGCGGCAGCCATGCGAGATCGCCGACCCGCACCACGGCGTCCTGCAGCACCGCCGAGATGACGGCGAGATCGTCCTTTGATTCGGCCTTGAGCTTCAAGAGTTCATCCTTCATCGCAGCCGCTCGTCCGGCTTTGCTGTCCAACCGGGACACATGTTGGCATTCCGCGCGCAAATCTCAAGCCGCAACCCGCTCGACATCGGCGCCGAGGCGCGAAAGCTTTTCCTCGAGGCGCTCATAGCCGCGATCGAGATGATAGAGGCGGTGCACCTCGGTCACCCCCTCGGCCGCGAGGCCGGCGAGCGCGAGCCCCATCGAGGCGCGCAGATCGGTCGCCATCACCGGTGCGCCGGTGAGCCGCGCAACGCCCCGCACGGTGGCGCTGGCGCCGGATACGGTGATGTCGGCTCCCATGCGCACGAGTTCTAGCACATGCATGAAGCGGTTCTCGAAGATCGCCTCGGTGATCACCGACGCACCATCGGCAAGGCACATCAGCGCCATCAGTTGCGCCTGCATGTCGGTGGGAAAGCCCGGATAGGGCTGCGTCGTGCAGGTCACCGGGGAAATCGCGTCGCCGCCGGCGACATCGAGGCCCTCGGGCCCGGCCGTGATCTCCGCCCCGGCGGCGCGCAGGATCTCGATCTGCGCCTCCATCGCCGCGGCCTCGGCGCCGAGAAGCGTTACCCTGCCGCCGGTGATGGCGGCCGCGATGGCATAGGATCCGGCCTCGATGCGGTCGGCCATCACATGATGCTCGGCACCGCCGAGAGCGGAGACGCCCGAAATCTCGATGCGGCTCGTGCCGAGCCCCGCGATGCGCGCCCCCATGGCGACGAGGCAGCGCCCGAGATCGACGATCTCGGGCTCGCGGGCAGCGTTCTCGATCACCGTCTCGCCGCGTGCGAGGCTTGCCGCCATGAGCAGATTCTCGGTCGCCCCGACCGAGACCCTGTCGAGCACCACGCGGGCGCCCCGGAGCCCGCCCCTTGGCGCCCGGGCCAGGACATAGCCCTCCTCGAGCGCGATCTCGGCACCGAGCGCCGAAAGGCCCTTGAGATGGAGGTCGATCGGACGCGTGCCGATGGCGCAGCCGCCGGGCAGCGAGACACGGGCCCGGCCGGCGCGCGCAAGCAGGGGACCGAGCACGAGGATCGAGGCGCGCATCCGGCGCACGATGTCATAGGGCGCCGTGGTGTCGACGATCGCCGGCGTCTCGAGGCGCATGACACGCCCGAAGCCGTTGCCGTTTCCCGTCGCCCCCTCGAGTGTCACCGCGGCGCCGTGATGATTGAGGAGATCGGCCATGGTGGCGATGTCGACAAGCCGCGGCAGATTGCGAAGCCGGAGCGGCGCATCGGCGAGCAGGCTCGCCGCCATCAGCGGCAGCGCCGCGTTCTTGGCGCCGGAGATCGGCACCTGGCCGGAAAGGCGCCTGCCGCCGCGAATGATGAGCTTGTCCATGTGCCGCTTTCGTCTGCTGGTGTCGTTCTTGCCGGACGCAGCATGACCCGTGCCCCTCGGCGATGCGGTAGCAGGAGCGTGGCGACATCGCGGCGATCCCGGGTAGGGCCGTCTTTCCGTCGCGCCTTCTTAGGGCAACAGGGACGATTGCGGCAAGGCGGCCCCGGGGCTCCCCGCCATCCCGTCCGTCGCGCCCCGGCAAAGCCCCGGACAGGTGCCGGGCAATGGCTACGGGGTCGCGCTCGCGCTCAGGATCCCGGCCGGGGGTCTTCCTCGCCCGTATCACTTGCCGCCCGCGCCGCACCGCGGGCCCGCTCCTGCGCCTTGCGACGGCGGAGATTGGCCCTGAGAGCGGCGGCGAGCCGTCGCTCGCGCTCGCTTGCACGCGCCTTCTTGTCCCGCACCTTGCTCATGACCGCAAACTAGGCCGCGATCGCGCGCCCTGGCAAGCGGTGCGGACTTGCGCCACGGCGCCGGCTGTGGCAAAGAGCGGCCCGCCTGCCATTTGCGCATGTGCCCACATGGCTCAGGGGTAGAGCACTCCCTTGGTAAGGGAGAGGTCGGTGGTTCGAATCCACCTGTGGGCACCATTTTCCTTTCCGCGAATCGCGCAATCGGGATCGCAGCCGGGCGCTGTCGTCCGTTTTGCTGCCGGGGTCGTCCACACCCCGGGAAAGCATGGCCATGCTTCAATCTCGCCTCAAAAGGCACTAAGCAGGGAGGGCACGGAGCGCTTCTGTTGACGGCAAGAAGGAGGTGGCGGCATGGCGAGACAGGGCGGGCGCGCGGTCAAGCCGCGCCATCGCGGCACCAACCAGAGCGGGCTCCGGCAGTATAACGAACGCCTCGTGCTCTCCCTCATCCGGCGCTTCAAGGCGCTGTCGAAAGCCGAGATCGCCCGCAAGACCGGCCTCACGGCGCAGACGATCTCGGTCATCATGAACCGGCTCGAGGCGGATGGACTGGTGGTCAAGCAGCCGCCGGTGCGCGGGCGCGTGGGGCAGCCCTCGGTGCCGTTTGCGCTCAATCCCGACGGCGCCTTCTCGCTCGGCCTCAAGGTGGGGCGGCGGAGCTTCGATCTCTCGCTCGTCGACTTCGTCGGCAATGTGCGCAGCACGCTGCGCGAGACCTTCCCCTATCCCGCGCCGGCGCGCCTCGAGGCGTTCGTTGCCAAGGGGATCGGCGTCCTGACATCGGATCTCTCCCCCGGGGTGCATGCGCGCATCGCCGGCCTCGGTGTCGCCACACCCTACGAGCTCTGGAGCTGGAGCGAGGAACTGCACGCGCCCAGCGAGGCGATGCAGGAATGGCGCCATTTCGATTTTGAGTCGGTCATCGGTGGCATCTGGGGCGGGCGGGTCCATGTCTGCAACGACGCCACCGCGGCCTGCGCGGCCGAGCTCATCTTTGGCAATCCCGACCGTCATCTCGACTTTCTCTACCTCTATATCGGCGCCTTCGTCGGCGGCGGCGTGGTGCTCGGCGGCAGCCTGTTCGTCGGCCCGCACGGCAATGCCGGGGCCATCGGCTCGCTGCCGGTGCCGACGCCCGCGACCGCCGGCGGGCCGGGGACCGAACAATTGATCCAGCGCGCCTCGAAGCTGACATTGGAACGCAAGCTGCGCGCCGCCGGTCGCGATGCCACCGCCATCTGGACCGCGAGCGAGGCCTGGAGCGGGCTCGATCCCATGCTCGGGGACTGGATCGAGGAGGTGGCGAGCGGGCTTGCCCATGCCGTGGTCGCGGCCACTTCGGTGATCGATTTCCCGGTCGCGGTGATCGACGGTGCGATGCCCGGCGGCGTGCGCGCCGACATCGTGCGCTGCACGCGGGAAAAGCTCGGTGCCTTCAATCGCCAGGGCCTCTCCCCGGTCGAGATCGTCGAGGGCACGATTGGTGTCGGTGCCCGCACGCTGGGCAGCGCCAGCCTGCCGCTGCTTGCCGATTTCGCGATCGACAGCAGCGTTCTCTTCAAGCCAGGACAGTAACCGCGGCTACGACCATGTCGAACCGATCCCGTCGCGGCCCGGCACGCCGCCGCGCAGGAAATCCTAGCGCTCCGGATCGGCGAGCTCCTGCAGGAAATAGGTGAGGACCAGCGCATCGCGCCGCGCCCGCTGCTCGAGATTGGCCGCCGCGGCATGCCCGCCCTCGATATTCTCATAATAGAGGACATCATGTCCCTGCGCCATCATCTTCGCCGCCATCTTGCGGGCGTGACCGGGATGCACCCGGTCGTCGCGCGTCGAGGTGGTGAAGAAGACCGGCGGATAGACGACGTCGGCGCGGACATTCTGATAGGGCGAATAGCGTTCGATGAAGGCCCGTTCCTCGGGGATGTCGGGATTGCCGTACTCGCCGATCCACGAGGCACCGGCGAGCAGCTTGTGATAGCGCAGCATGTCAAGCAGCGGCACCGCAGAGACGACGGCGCCGAAGAGCTGCGGATAGCGCACCATGGTGGCGCCGACGAGCAGGCCGCCGTTCGAGCCGCCATAGATGCCGAGACGCCGCGGCGACGTCACCTTGCGCGCGACGAGATCCGCGGCCACGGCGGCGAAGTCCTCATAGGCGCGCGGCCGGTTCTCCTTCAGTGCCGCCTTGTGCCAGCGCGGTCCGAACTCGCCGCCGCCGCGGATATTGGCGACCGCATAGGCGCCGCCCCGCTTGAGCCATTCGATGGCGAGCGGCGAGAGATAGCTCGGGCTGAGCGAGATCTCGAAGCCGCCATAGCCATAGAGAATGGTCGGTGTCGAGCCGTCGAAGGCCATGTCCTTCGCGCGGATCAGGAAATAGGGAACCTTCGTTCCATCGGCGCTCGTCGCGAATTGCTGCTCGACGGTATAGTCGGCGGCGTCGAACCGGGCCGGCATTTGCTTCACCGGCTCCGGATCTTGGCCGTCGCGCGCGAGATAAAGCGTGTCGGGATCGAGAAAGCTCTCGAAATTGAAGAACAGGGTGTCGCTGAATTCGTCCGCCGAGACGAGGCTGACGGTGCCGTTGGGCGGCAGGGCGATGTCGCGCGTCCGCCAGCCGGAACCGTCGCGCGTCGCACGCATGAGCCGGCCGGTCACATTGTCGAGCGCGGTGACATAGACCGCGTCTGCGGTGCGCGCGACATCCTGGATCGCCAGTCTGTCGCTCGGAGCGACGATGACGGATGCGCCCGCAACGCTGCCGGCATCAAGCGAGGCCAACGGCACCGAGACCACCGCACCCGCGGGCGCCGCGAAGCCGTCTGCTGACCAGTCGCTGCGCAACAGGGCGATAAGCTGCCCGTCGATCACACCGCGGAAATCGACATCATCGGGCAGCGGCAGCTCGGCAAGCTCACCATCCGCACC
>JBHHTO010000176.1:0-5579 GCA_046753425.1 Rhodothalassiaceae bacterium
GGCGCTCGCCGCGATCACCATCCCGGCGATCGCCTTCATCGCCTATGTCACCGTCTTCGACGGCGGTCAGGCGGTGATCTCGATGGGCCTGCGCGGCCTCGGCGAGACCTGGTGGCCCACCGCCATCCAGGCGATCGCCTATCTCGGCCTCATGCTGCCGCTCTCATGGTTTCTCGCGATGGTCCTCGGGCGCGGATTGATCGGCCTCCTCGAGGCCACCCTCGTCGCCAGCATCTTCTCGGTGGTCGCGCAATCGCTGCGTTTCTGGCAGCTCACCGCTCAGCGGTGATCGGCACCGACAGCCTCCCGGACCGAACGAAATCCGTCACGGGCGAGATACACGGGCAGCTCGCGTCGGATCCTCCGGACCAGTCCCGGCCCCTCATAGACGAGACCGGTATAGAGCTGGACGAGGCTCGCCCCGGCGCGGATCTTGGCATAGGCGTCGGCCGCACTCATCACACCGCCGACCCCGACCAGTGGCAAGCGCCCCGCGGTCAGCCGGTATATCTCGGCGAGGAGGGCAGTGCTCGGCGCGAACAGCGGCGCACCGGAGAGCCCGCCCGCCTCCTGCCGCCAGCGGCTTCGCAAGCTCCCGGGGCGGCCGAGCGTGGTGTTCGACACCACGAGACCGTCAAGGCCGCTCTCGAGCGCCAGTCCCGCGATCGCCTGCCGCTCTTCGGGATCGAGATCGGGTGCGATCTTGAGCAGCACCGCCACCCGGCGCGGCGCCCTGTCGCGGGCCGCGAGCACGCGCCCGATGAGCTCCGCGAGCCGTTCGCGCCTTTGCAGCGTCCTGAGCCCGGGCGTGTTCGGCGAGGACACATTGACGGTAAGGAAATCGGCACAGGGTGCGAGCGCCGCGATGCCCGCCACATAATCTGCAATGCGGTCGTCGCTCTCCTTGTTGGCGCCGAGATTGACCCCGAGCGGGCCAATTCCGCGGGCCCTGGCGGCAGCGAGCCGGGGCGCGATGCGGGCGAGACCTTCATTGTTGAAACCGAGCCGGTTGATGAGCGCGCGATCAGCGGTCAGGCGAAAGAGCCGCGGCCGCGGATTGCCGGCCTGCGGTCGCGGTGTCACGGCACCGACCTCGACAAAGCCGAAGCCGAGCGCACGGAGCGCGCCGGGCACCTTCGCATTCTTGTCAAAGCCAGCTGCCATGCCGATGGGGTTCGAAAAATGCAGGCCCCAGAGATCGATGCCGAGCGCCGGATGGTCTCTTTCTCTCGCCGGCGGGCAGCAATTGAGCGGCCGCAGGGCCGCCAGCGTCAGGGCATGGGCGGCCTCGGGGGGCAGGGCGAAGAGAAGCGGGCGCAGGATGGTATAAAGCCCGCTCATTCCCCTAGATTCCAGGGCAATTGGTGCCCGCCCTTGTCATCGAGGGACAGCTTGGCCACCGCCATCACGGCGGCGCAGTCGAGACGCGCATAGAGATGCGGGAAGAGGGCGCCGCCGCGGGCGGGCTCCCAGCGCAGCGGCGCCGCCAGCCGCTCGGGATCGACCTCGAGCAGCACCAGACCGTCGATGCCGGCAAAATGCCGGCGAAGCGTTTCCGCCACCTGCCCGGCAGTCGAGAAGTGGATGAAGCCGTCGGCGCGATCGACCGCGCTGCCGTGAAAGGAGCCGACGCGCGTGGCCTCGGCCCATTCGCCCGCGGTCATGATCTTGTAGATCGGCTCCGCCATGCCGTCCGTCCGCGTCGACTCCTCAGTAGCGATAATAGTCCGGCTTGAAGGGGCCGTCCGGCGAAACGCCAATATACGCGGCCTGTTCCGGGGTGAGTTTCGTCAGGTGCACGCCGAGCTTCTCAAGATGCAGCGCCGCCACCTTCTCGTCGAGATGCTTGGGCAGGACATAGACCCGGTTCTCATAGCGTTCGGGATGCTGCCACAGCTCGATCTGCGCCAGCACCTGGTTGGTGAAGGAGGCGCTCATCACGAAGCTCGGATGGCCGGTGGCGCAGCCGAGATTCACGAGCCGCCCCTCGGCCAGCAGGATGATCCGCTTGCCGTCGGGAAACTCGATCTCGTCCACCTGCGGCTTGATGCTGTTCCACTTGTAGTTGCTCAGCGCGCTGACCTGAATCTCGTTGTCGAAATGGCCGATATTGCAGACGATGGCGCGGTCCTTCATCGCCCGCATATGATCGATCGTGATGATGTCGCGGTTGCCGGTGGCGGTGACGAAGATGTCGCCCACGGGCGCGAGTTCCTCCATGGTGCGCACCTCATAGCCCTCCATCGCCGCCTGCAGCGCGCAGATGGGATCGACCTCGGTGATTACCACCCGCGCCCCCTGGCTGCGCAGGGCCTCCGCCGAGCCCTTGCCGACATCGCCATAGCCGGCAACGACGCAGAGCTTGCCCGCGAGCATGATGTCGGTCGCGCGCTTGATGCCGTCGGTCAGGCTCTCGCGGCAGCCGTACATATTGTCGAATTTCGATTTCGTCACGCTGTCATTGACATTGATTGCGGGGGCCTTGAGCGTGCCCGCCTTCTCCATCTCGTAGAGGCGATGCACGCCGGTGGTGGTCTCCTCGGAAATACCGCGCACATCGGCCATGAGCCCGGGATAGTTCTCATGCATGACGCGCGTGAGATCGCCGCCATCGTCGAGGATCATATTGGGCCGCCAGCCGTCGGGTCCCTCGATGGTCTGGCGGATGCACCAGTCATATTCCTCCTCGGTCTCGCCCTTCCAGGCAAAGACCGGTACCCCGCTCGCGGCGATGGCGGCCGCCGCCTGGTCCTGGGTGGAGAAGATGTTGCACGAGCTCCAGCGCACCTCGGCGCCGAGCGCGGTCAGGGTCTCGATGAGAACCGCGGTCTGCACCGTCATGTGCAGGCAACCGGCGATACGGGCGCCCTTGAGCGGCCTGCTTGCGCCGAATTCGTGGCGCAGGGCCATCAGCCCGGGCATCTCGGTCTCGGCGAGCGAGATTTCCTTGCGCCCCCAGTCGGCGAGCGAGAGGTCCTTTACCTTGCAGTCACGCGCTTTGGTCATTGATGCACTCCATTGCAACAGAACGGCGCCGGCCGCGGCCGGATCGGCGGCGGGCGCTTTCATAGCCTGCCTCTTTATCGGGCACAAGATAAAGAAATCTTTATATCCTTATTTTCCCCTCCGGGCGATCAGTCGGGTTCGTCGAAGCCGGCGGCGACGAGAGCGCTGAGGGCGGCGACCGCCTCTGCCGCGTCCTCACCCTCGGCGCGCAGGAGCAGCTCGTCGCCGCGCGCCGCCGCGAGCAGCATGAGACCCATGATCGAGGTGCCGGGTACCGCGAGTCCGTCCTTCTCGACCGTGATCTCGGCGCGAAAGGACTCCGCGCGCTTGACGAAGCGGGCGGAGGCCCGGGCATGAAGGCCGCGCAGATTGCAGAGCGTCACGCGCCGCTCGGAGCGCGTTCTATCCGCCGTCACGCGCCGCCCTCGCCCGCGGGCTCGGCGGCCTCGCCGGTATCGGACTCGCCGGACAGCACACGGCTCGCAACATTGATGTAGCGCCGCCCCGCCTCCTGCGCGGCGGCGACGACCTCGGCCAGATCGCCACTCTCGCGGACGCTCGCGAGCTTGATCAGCATCGGCAGGTTGATGCCGGCGACGACCTCGATATTGCCCTTGCCCAGCATGGAGATCGCCAGATTCGAGGGCGTCCCGCCGAACATGTCGGTGAGCAGGATGACGCCATCGCCGCTGTCCACCTCCTCGACGGCGGCGACGATCTCGAGGCGTCGCTCCTCCATGTCGTCATCGGGGCCGATGGCGATCGCGCGCACCTGTTCCTGATGCCCGACGACATGCTCCATGGCGGCAACGAATTCCTCGGCCAGCCGTCCATGCGTCACAAGCACGAGCCCGATCATGACTGTCCCTCCTTCAGGATTCCCCGACCCGCGACGGGCCGCCCGCGATGTCCCGGTGGATGATGCTGGCGCGATAGCCGTGCTCCGCCAGCACCCGGCCCATCAGCTCGGCGGAAAAAACCGAGCGATGCTGACCGCCGGTGCAGCCGAATGCAATCGTGAGATAGCTTTTCCCCTCCTCGCGATAAAGCGGCAGAAGAAAGAGCACAAGATCCTTCAGCCGTTCGAAAAAGGAGGGAAAATTGGGATCGCCGGCAACATAGAGGGCGACCTGTTCGTCCTTGCCCGTCCGCTCCTTGAGTTCTGGTACATAGTTCGGGTTGCGCAGGAAGCGGACGTCGAACACGAGGTCGGCATCGCGCGGCACACCGCGTGAGAAACCGAAGGACATGACGCTGAGAAGCAGCGCCTCACGGGTCTCGAGGCTGTAGCGCGTGGTGAGCCGGCGCTTGAGGTCGTGGCCCGTCTGGCCGGTCGTGTCGAAGACGAAATCGGCCGCCGCCCGCACCTCGCGCATGATCTCGCGCTCGCGGGCGATTCCGTCCTCCACCGGGCGATCGGGTGCCAGCGGATGACGGCGACGCGTGGCGGAGAAGCGCTGCAGCAGCGTCGCGTCGTCGCAATCGAAGAAGAGAAGCGCCAGCTCGATGTCACCCCGCGCCTTGAGAGCGCGGATCTGGGCGACGAAGCGGCGCGGATCGAAGGCCCGCGTGCGGCTGTCGACCCCGATCGCCAGCGGCCTTGCCGATCCCTCCCCGCCCTCGCCGGTCTGAAGCAGGCGCGACAGGAGCCCGAGGGGCAGATTGTCGACCGCCTCGTAGCCCAGATCCTCGAGCGCCTTGAGCGCCGTCGACTTGCCCGCCCCGCTCATCCCGGTGACGACGAGCAGGCGTTGCCGCGGCCTTCCACTAGAGGGGCTCGAGCCCATAATTTCCTCCCTGCGAGGCGTCGAGGAGCCGCAGCATAAGCCGAATCTTCGCCGGCGCCGAGACCTCATGCGCGGCCAGCGCAAGATGCGGCACCTCGACGCCGCAGATGCGCTCGCTTTCCTGCTCGGGAAGCCGCTGCACCGCGTCCGGTGGCAGCAGGTCGACGATCAGCGCGACGGCCGCCTGCCGGCAGCAGGGCATGCGCACGAGCCCGAGCCCCCGGACCTCGATGAGGCCGGCAAGCCGCTCCGGCGGCGCCGCGAGGACCCGTCCCTTCTCCGCCCGAAGCGCGACGAAGTCATCGGCCACCAGCTCCGCCCCGCCATCGATCAGGCGCAAGGCGAGATCCGACTTGCCGCTGCCCGACGGGCCGCGGATGAGCACGGCCCTGCCGGCGATGGCGACGCAGCTTGCATGCACGAGATCCATAGAGCGAGGGTGGCGGCAAGTCTCAGGCGAGGTCAACCGCCTTGCGGCCGACGGCGTCAGGCACGCGGCAGCGTGACGATGAAGCGCGCGCCAAGAATCCGCTTCTCGCCTGTCACGGGGTCGGGTTCGACCCTGTTTTCGGCGCGAATCGTCCCCCGATGCGCCTCGACGATCTGCTTCGAGATCGAGAGCCCGAGCCCGGAATGGGTGCCGAACGCTTCCTGGTCCGGCCGCTCGGAATAGAAGCGTTCGAAGATCCGGTCGGCGGCGTCGGCCGGCAATCCCGGACCCTCGTCCTCGACGACAAGTTCAACATGATCGCCCTTGCGGCTGAGGGTGACGGTGACCGTGGCGGT
>JBHHTO010000177.1:0-5563 GCA_046753425.1 Rhodothalassiaceae bacterium
CCGGCCCGCGCCCGCCGCTCGAGCACATGCGCGACGAGCGGCCGGCCGCGCACCGGGACAAGGGCCTTGGGGAGCCTGTCGGTGAGCGGGCGCATGCGGGTGCCGAGCCCGGCGGCAAGGATCATGGCGTGGCGGATCGCGATCTTTTCGGGCGGCACGAACGGCACCTCCTTGCGGTTGACACCCCGCAACGGCACCGGGATGCCGGTGCCGCGACAGGTCAGGGAAGCTCCCGGCCTCGGCATGCCGGTGGCGCCACTTCGTCGAACCAGGCCCTGAGCCCGTCGAGCCGTGCCGCCACCAGATTGCGCTCCAGATGATCCCAGACCCTGGGCAGCAGGGCAAGATAGCGCGGCTTGCCATCGCGGCGGTGGAGGCGGGTGAAGATGCCGATGACCTTGGTCGCACGCTGCGCACCGAAGAGGTGATAGGCGCGGCGGAAGGCGTCTTCGTCGCCGGGCCGCGCCCGTTCGCAGTAGTACGCGATCATCTCCTCCTCGAGGGATTTGGGCACGTCGCGACGGGCGTCCTGCAGGAGGGAGACGAGATCATAGGCGGGATGGCCGCGGCGGGCATCCTGGAAATCGAGCAGGCCGACCCGACGCAGCCCGCGCCGGCGCGCCATCCAGAGCAGATTGTCGGCATGATAATCGCGCAGGACCAGCACCTCGGTCGCTGTTGCAAGATCGCGCAAGAGGGGCCGGAAGCGCGCCTCGAGCGCAGCGCACAGCGGCGCGGGATCGGTCCCCGGCGCGCGTGCCGGCAGATACCATTCGGCGAAAAGGCGCGCCTCGCCGAGGAGAGCCGTCATGTCATAGGGCGGAATCCGCGCCGGCGGCGGGCGGCGGTGCAGATCGACGAGAAGCGACACCGCCGCCTCGTAGAGCACCGGTGCCGATGCCGGGTCGCGCGCAAGGCGGCTCGTGAAGCTGTCCTCTCCGAGATCCTCGAGCAGAAGGAGGCCGGCGGCGACGTCCGCGGCGAGCACGCGCGGCGCCGAAAAGCCCCAGCGTCGCAGCAGGCGGTCGATGGCGAGAAAGGGCCGGACGTCCTCCCGCGCCGGCGGCGCGTCCATCAGAATGGCGCGTCGGCGGCCACGGCTGACGCGCTCGTAGCGCCGGAAGGAGGCGTCGCCGGCGAGCGGCACGCGCTCGGCCGGGCCCCAGCCATGGGCGGCGAGGAAGGCATCGATCTGCGCGGCCCGGCTCATGACGCTGTGGCAAAGGCGGGCGCCAGGCGCTCATGCCAGTGCGGCGCGCCGCGAAAGACGATTCGCCGCTGCCCCCGCTCGCCGCAGTCGAAGGTGATCGCGAGACGCTCGGCGGGCAGGAAGCCGCTCGCCCGGTCGGCCCACTCGATCAGCGTGATGGCGTCCCCAAAGGCCTCCTCGAGCCCCAGTTCCGCGAGCTCGTCAGGATGTTCGAGGCGGTAGAGGTCGACATGCCAGAGCGGCGGCCCCGCGGCCGGCTCATAGATCTGCACGAGGTTGAAGGTCGGGCTTGCGACAGTGAGATCGGGGCTCTTCATGCGGGCGCGGATGAGCGCGCGAAGCAGCACCGTCTTGCCGCTGCCGAGCGGGCCATCGAGCGCCAGCACATCGCCCGCCCGGAGCAGCGGGGCAAGCCGCATTCCGATCTCCGCGGTCGCGGCCTCGCCGGCAGTCTCGATCTCGAGAAGCGGTGCCGCCATGGGGTCAGATCGCCTGCCTGAGACGTGAGTCCCGCACCTGCCGGCGGGGCAGGGTGCAGGTCACCGTGGTGCCCTCATTGGGACGCGAGACGAGCGCGATGCGGCCGCGATGGAGTTCGATGAAGCTCTGCACGAGAGACAGTCCGAGGCCGACACCCTTGCGTCCGCTGGCGCTCGAACCGGTATAGAATTTCTCGAACACGGCGACCCGCTCCTTCTCGTCGATGCCGATCCCGGTATCGCGGACGATGATCTCCACCTCATCCTCACCCGCGGGCCGGGCGGAGAGGGTCAGCCGCCCGCCACGCGGTGTGAACTTGATGGCATTGGTGACGAGATTGTAGATCGCCTGCTTCAGCCGCCGCTGGTCACATTCGATGGTGCCGCAGCCTTCCGCCGTCTTGACAAGCACCTCTAGCCCTGCCTTGCGCGCCTGCTCGCGGCCGAGCGCCAGCACGTCATCAAGCAGCGTGTCGACCGGAACCTCGACGATATCGAGCGACATGGCGCCGGCCTCGATCACCGCAAGGTCGAGAATGTTGTCGATAAGATCGCGCAACTGCCCCGCGGCGGTGAGTACATAGTGGACATAGTCGCGCTGCTTGTCGTCAAGCGCGCCGGCAACGCCCCCGTCCAGAAGCTCGGAAAAGCCGATGATGGTGTTGAGCGGCGTGCGCAGCTCGTAGGACATGTTGGCGACGAACTCGCTCTTCAGGCGATCGGCGGTCTCGAGCGCCTCATTGCGCTCGCGCAGGGCCTGCTCGATGCGGAAACTGTCGGTGACGTCGATATGCGTGGTCAACATGCGGCCATCGGGAAGCGGCACCAGCGCGTAGTCGAGAACCTTGCCGTCAGGCCGGTGCCAGCGGCCGGAACGGCTCGCGCGCTCGGTAAGTTGTCCGAGAAGCTGCGCCTTGCGCTCCGCCCAGTCGCCGCTCGTGTCGAGCAGGGCACGGGCGTGATCGAGAATCTCGCTGAAATGTGGCTCGCTGTCGAGATAGTCCGGATCGAGGTCCCATATGCGGGCATAATTGGGATTGTAGAGCTTGAGCCGCGCATCGCTGCCATAGACGGCGACGGCCTCGTGCAGATTGTTGAGCGTCTCGCGCTGGACCGCGATCAGCGTGTTGTACGAGCCCTCGAGCGCCAGCCGGTCGGTGACATCCTCATAGAATACGAGCAGGCCGCCGAGCGGATGCGGCTGCGTCACCGCCCGCAGCGTGGTGCCGTCGGGCAGATGCCACATGTCCTCGACCGGCTCCGGTGACTGATGGAGATTGAGCTGCCGTTTCTTCCAGGCCCGGAAATCCGCCTGTTCCGGAAGCCGGCGCCGCTCCCGCATGGCCTCGAGCAGGCTGGCGTGATCGGGGTGCTCGGCGAGCCACTCCTCGCTCAACCGAAAGAGACGGGCGAAGGCGCTGTTGGAAAAGCGCAGTCGCTGATCGGCATCGAAGATCGCGACCGGGCTCGACAGCCGGTTGAGCGTTTCCGAGTGGCCCTCGACTACGCGTGCAAGTTCCGCCCGCAATTCCTCCGCTTCGGTGATGTCGATGGCAAACCCGATCACCCGGTCGTCGAGCGGGATGTCGCTGACCGCAAGCGCTCGCCGCTGTCCGCCGACGACCGTGAAATGCCGCTCGGTGGCGGGCTCTCCCTTCTCCTGCGCGCGCCGCGCACTGTCGCGCATGCTGCCCGTAAGCGCGTTCGTCACGAGCTCGAGCTGGCGCGCGACGACATTGTCCGCGGAGGTCTCCTCGACCGCATGCACATAGGCGGCATTGACCGCGATCAGATCAAGCTCCCGGTTGCGAATCCACATCGGAAAGGGAACCGCATCGAGGATGGCGGGGAAGGCGTCCGCAGCCTCGTGCGGCAGCGTTCCGGTAGGGCCCGCATGAGGGCCCGGTCCGCGTCCCTGCCCGATCTCGAGAAGTCGCACGATCCGCGTCGCACCGATCGCCGATACATCGATGCTGTCCGGCTCGAAGGCGAGCAGGGTCCGCCCGTCGGCGAGAGGAACAAGCATGGTCTCGAAGGGGGCCGGGTCCGCCAGCCGTTCGAGAAGGCGCGCCCGGCTCCGGGCGTCGAGGAGCCCGGCCTCCGCGGTCGGGACGGCGGGGCCATCGCTGGCGGCTGATCCGACCCAGCTGCCGACGACACCACCCGCGACGATCGAGCCGTCCGGCCTGCGGAGCAGGATGCCATCCGAGTCCCGGGCCAGCGCGGCAAGAATGTCGTTCCCCTCAGCGAGTGAAGGCAAATCCGCACGCTGCAGCCGCGCCCGGTCGGCCAATGCCCAGACCGCGACCGCGAACCAGAAGAGGGCGGCGGCAAGGGTGGCGGCGGGGGCGGCAAGGCCGGTTTCGAACAGGGCTCCGCCCTCGAGCCATGGCAGAAACATCGCGAGCGCCACCTCGGACGCCATGTTCCCCATTTGCCGTCTTCCCTTCCCGCCAGACGAAAGCCATTCAGTGCACGATCTTAGCCTCCGCGTCGAGGCGGAAACAAGCGCCCGACCGTAGCTGCCGCGGCCGACAGCCCGTAGCGGACAGCATTGGAGCCGGGTCCGGGCGTCCCGTCAGGACCGGCCGGCGCCCGGCGCTTCGTCGGCCCCGTCCCTGCTTTCGGGCGCTTCGGGCTCATAGGGCGCAAAGGCTCCGATCTGGCAGTGGGCACCGGCGCGCGTCACGATATGGTCGATCTCGGCGCACAGGAGGCCGAGCGTCGCCTCATAGGAGAAATAGTCGTGATAGGCGAGCTGCGGGCAGGCGTATTTGAGCCGCATCGCGAGGGTACGCCCCCCCGTCATCTCGAGAAGGACGGTGCGGTCATCGACCACGTGTGTCCGCTCGATCTGGCGCACGCGGATGCAGTTGCCCACCGCCTGCGCCGACTCGGCGCTGGCCGCGGGCCGTTCCGCTTGCGCCGTCGCGGCCTGGCCGAGAGCCAGGGCAGCGGCCATGACACAGAATGGGCCCAGGATCGAATTGCCGGGCATATGCACGCCTCATCGGTTGCGAACCGTCGTCCGGTTTTCGCCTGTGCGAGCTTAATCCCTGATGAAGCGGGTGCAAGGCTCTTGTCGATTCGTATCGATCAGATGACCAATCCGCCGCCGGTGCCGAAGCTGGCGAACTGCAGGCGCAGCAGGGCATCGCTGTAATTGGCAAGCTCTTTCGAAAGCTGCGGCGGTACGGGCCCGCTTTGCGCCGGGTCGGGAAGCTGCTCCGGGGTCAGCGAGCGAAAGGCGCGCTTCGTCGTCTCGATCGCGTCCTGGATCTGGGTCAGCGTGAACTGCGCGGCGGTCTTGTTGGCCAGCGACAGCGGCTGGTCGAGGCGCAGGGCGAAATTGCCGCCGATCTTCGGCTCCTTCGACTTGCTGCTCGTACTGCTGGTGCCGGTGTCGAGCTCAAGCAGCGCGTCGAGGCCGACGAGGCGCTGCGGGGTAAGGCCGATCTTTGCCAGCAGGTCCTTGCCGGCGGGACCGGCGATGAGATCGATCTGATTGCTGTCAAGCGCGCTGATTTCGAGCTCACCCGAGGTCACTGTGGCATCGAGCACGCTCCTGAGCGACAGGCGCTTGAGCTTGCGCGCGATGTCATTAAGGTCATCGCCGGCCTCGAGCGTGATTCGTTGCGCCTTGCCGCCATTGATCGAGACCTCGAAATAGTCACCGACACGCGCCGTCGTCTGGGTCTCGATATCGCGCGTCTCGAGCCGGTCGACGGTGCCGAGCGGCAGGCCGAGCTTGTCGAGCACCGATTCGCCCCCCGGCGCAAGGGCAAGCCCTGTGCCCGAGGTCTTCGACAGGAGAATGCCGAACTGCTCGACCTGCTCGATGAGCCCGGTGGTGGCATTGAGACGGGCGACGAAG
>JBHHTO010000178.1:0-5525 GCA_046753425.1 Rhodothalassiaceae bacterium
TATTTCGCGAAGCTCTCGGCGACCTGCGCCGCGAGCTCGCGTGTCGGCTCGAGGATGAGCGAGCGGGGCATGCGCGCCTTGGTGCGTCCCTCGGCCAGGATGTCGATCATCGGCAGCGTGAAACCCGCCGTCTTGCCGGTGCCGGTCTGCGCGATGCCGATGACGTCGCGCCCCATGAGTATGCTCGGGATCGCCTGCTTCTGTATCGGCGTCGGCGTCTCGTAGCCGGCCTCCTTCACAGCCTTGAGCAGGGGCTCGCTCAGTCCGAGAAATTCAAAACTCATGGCCGGGTCGATCGACTTTCCTGTGCCACCGGGTGCACGCGTTTGCCATCGCATCAAATGGGCAAACGCGACCTGTCTGTGCCCCGTGGTCTTGCCGTGACGCCACAATAGGCATTCACGGGTCGCTGTCAATCGATGGCGCGGCTTCTCGACAGGGCGGACCGGGACATGGTCCGGTCCGCCATTTCCCGCGTTGGCTCCGGCGGCCGGGTCGGCCCCATCCCGGTGAATATGGGCTGCGGTCCGCTGGCAGGGAAACGCCTTCTTCTCTTCCTGTCACAATTCGATGAAACGGGCGACAGCATCCATGTCGTTGCCGTGGCCGCGCGGCGCGTCCTCGGCGAGGTCGCCGCCCCGACCGAACGTCTCCCCGACCGGGAACAGTTTCTGGCCCGCATCGCTGACCGCGTTCGCAGCGGCAAGGCGGAGCATCTGCTCATCAGCCTGATGCAGCTTCCGCCCGGCGGAAGCGAGGATGAGCGCAGCGCCTTCCGGCGCCCCCCCGGATGACGCTCGATCCCGGTGGCGCGTCGGTGCCGGCTGTCGCGGCAGAGGCAGCGGGCTGAAGGGCCCGTGCCGGGGTCCGATTTTTACCTTGCATTAAGGAGCTGCCGCCTAGGCTGGGCGGCGCGCGGAACCCCGCCGATCGGCGGCATTCTCGGACCTGTGTGTGTGGAGCAGCGCAATTGTCCCAGCATTCGACCCTGAGCCGGAACGACGTCGCAAGGCTGCTCGCGGAACCGTCCGCGGAGAATCGCGCCGCGACCGCGGAAAAGGTCGGGGCCTATTTCGCATCGGAGGCACCGACGGAGGCCGAGCGCAAGCTGGCCGAGGATATCTTCCGGGCCATGGTGCGCGATGCGGAACTGCGCGTTCGCAAGGCGCTCGCGGAGACACTCAAGGAAAGTCCCGAACTGCCGCATGACGTCGCGGTGAGCCTTGCCAATGACGTCGACGAGGTGGCGCTGCCGGTGATCGAATCCTCGGTCGTGCTCAGCGATGAGGATCTTGTCGAGATCATCGAGGCACATGGCAGCGCGCGCCAGCTTGCCGTCGCGCGCCGCGCGATCGTGCCGCCGACGGTGGCCGAAAGGCTGGCGGAGAAGGGCGACGAGGAGGTGGTGGCGACACTCGCGGGCAATGAGGGGGCACAGCTTCACGAGGCGACGCTCGAGCGGATGATCGACCGTTTTCCGCACAGCGATGCGGTGAAGACGCCGCTCGTCCATCGTGAAAGTTTGCCGCTCAAGGTGGCCGAGCGCCTCGTCAGCATGGTCTCGGAAAGCCTGCGCGAGCATCTCGCCACGCATCACGAGCTGTCGCCCGCGGTCGCGGCCGATCTGGTGCTCGAAAGTCGCGAGCGGGCGACCGTCACCCTGCTCACGCCGGGGCACAATGCGCCCGATGTGCTTGCCCTCGTCGAGCAACTGCACCGCAATGGTCGCCTGACGCCGACGCTGGTCATCCGGGCGCTGTGCATGGGCGATCTCACCTTCTTCGAGGCGGCACTCGCAAAGCGGGCCGGCATCGCTGTGGCCAACGCCTATCAGCTCGTTCACGACCGGGGCGAGCTCGGCCTCGCCCGCCTGTTCGAGAAGGCCGACATGCCGGCCTCCCTGCTCAAGGTCGCGCGCATCGGCGTCAGCATCGCGCGCGAGATGGGGCTTACCGGCGGCGACGACCGCGAGACCTTCCGCAAGGTCATGATCGAGCGGGTGCTGACCCATCTTGACGCCGAGATCGACGGCGACAATGTCGACTATCTGATCGCCAAGCTGGGCCAGAAGGCGGCCTGAGCCTTTCCGCATCTTTTCTTCCCGTCGCTGTCCACCACGCCTATGATCGCGGGCCGTGACCCATGATCAAGGGAGGGAGGAATGCGACCCATCCGGACGGCAATCCTTGCCGGACTTGGCCTCGTCTGCGGACTTGCGGGGCTCGCCGCGGCGCGCGCGGCGCTGGCTGCGGAAGCGGTGCAGCCGCGGCGGCCGGACCATACCTTTTCCATTGTCGCCCGCGACCCGGCAACCGGTGAGCTCGGCGCCGCGGTACAGTCGCACTGGTTCTCGGTCGGCAGCCGTGTCATCTGGGCCGAGCCGGGGGTCGGCGCGGTGGCGACGCAGTCCTTCACCGAGCCGAGCTATGGCCCGCTCGGCCTTGACCTGATGCGCGCCGGCAAGGCGGCGCCCGACGTGCTCAAGGCCCTCATTGCCCTCGACCCGCTGCCCGAGGTGCGTCAGGTGGGCATGGTCGATGCCGCGGGCAATGCAGCCGCTCATACTGGCAGGAAGGACATCGCCGAGGCCTGCCATCATGTCGGCGACGGCTATACCGTCGAGGCCAATCTGATGGAGAAACCGACCGTCTGCGATGCGATGGTGCGCGCCTTCGAGTCGACCAAGGGGGATCTCGCCGAGCGCCTGATGGCCGCGCTCGAGGCGGCGCAGGCCGAGGGCGGCGACATCCGTGGCCGGCAGTCGGCGGCCATGCTGGTGGTCAGCGGCGCGCCTCAGGCGGTGCCCTGGGAGGGGCGCATCTTCGATCTGCGGATCGAGGATCATGCGACACCGGTGAAGGAACTCCGGCGCCTGCTCACGCTCGCCCGCGCCTATCGCAAGATGGATGAGGGCGACGGATTGTGGGCCGAGGGCAAGGTCGATGAAGCGCTCGCCGCTTACGCAGCGGCGGAGAAGATGGCGCCGGGCAATCACGAGATGATCTTCTGGCACGCGGCGACGCTCGCCGCCTCGGGCCGGGTCGACGAGTCGCTCGATCTTTTCGCGCGGGCCTTCGCCTTGTGGCCGAAATGGCGCGAGCTGGTGCCGCGCCTGCCGGCGGCCGGTCTCCTGCCCGACGATCCGGCCCTGATTGCGCGGATTCTTGCGGTCGGGGACAAGGCACCCTAGGGGGAGTGCCCCGCCTTGCAATCGACCCGCAGGACGCTCTCCTCGGGCGGTGCGGGCATTACCTTCGCCGCAGGCCTGATGCCATGGGCGAGGAGAAAGCCCTCAAGTGCGGCGACCGAGACCGCGTAGCTCAGATCGCGCACGCTCTCGCCGGTGCGGGCGAAGACGGCCGGCGTATTGATCCTGGCGACGATCATGCCGGCGACGCGCCCCGCCTCGTCGAGCACGGGTCCCCCGCTGGTGCCCTGACGGACGAAGGTGCGGAGTGCGAGATAGCGGCCGCGTTCGGGCAAGGTGGCGGCCGCGACAACCGCCCCCTCGCTTTCGCGCGGGCGCACCCGCGGCACGCCCTCGAAGGGATAGCCGAGGATGCGCACGGGCGCATCGGGGAGGGGTTCGGAAGGGGCAAGGACGAGGGCCGGCGCGACCAGATCGCTGCCGAGAAGGGCGATGTCGCGGGCCTCGTCGCGGGCCACAACCCGCGCCATGCCGCCGAGACCGTCTGGCGTGCGCAACATGATCTCGGTGCAATGCGCCACCACATGGGCGGCAGTGAGATAATGGCCTGCGGCGGTGACCGCGAAGGCGGTTCCGATCTTGCCCCGCAGGCGGCGCTTCGGCGACGGCTGCGCGTCCCCGGTGAGGGCGTGCAGCCTCTGCGCCCGCTCGCGGGCGAGACGGGCCCGGATGGCCGCTGCCTCCTCGGCGTCGATGACGCGCCCATTGCATTCCCGCGCCATCGTCTCCTGCACGATGTCGCGGGCCGGATCGTAGCAGAAGACGACGGGACCGGTTGCCGGCGGTCCGGCGCGCGAGGCCGTTGCGAGGAGGAGCAGCGCTGCCGCGGTGCCGATCAGGAGCCGACAGCGCAATTCCCCGCCCTCCTGCTCAGCCGCGCGGCATATAGGGACGCAGTCCCGGCTCGCGGGAGACGACCATCATGCCGATCGGAAACAGTGTGATCGGCACCAGCTTGAGATGCGCATAGGCAAAGGGCAGGCCGATGATGGTGATGGCCCAGAAGAAGGCGACCACGAGATGTCCGATCGCCAGCCACCAGCCGGCGAGGGCAAACCAGATCACATTGCCGATGAAGCCAAGGGGACCGGTGCCGATGTCCTCCTCGCCGGTAACGCTGTCGCGGCGCACCGCCTCACTGCCGAACGGCCACAGCGTATAAAGCCCGATATTGAAGGCACCGCGAGCCCAGGGAATGCCGATGATCGAGATGGCAAAGAGAAGGGCGGCGAGCCACCAGCCCATGGCCAACTGAAAGCCGCCGAAGACGAGCCACAGGATATTGAGGATGAGACGCAGCATGAGGTCCTCCCGGTCCAGCAATGGATATATCGGACCTATATATATGAGCGCGGGCGGATGCCTTCAAGCCGGCGCTGGAGCCGGTGCCGGAGCTATTGCTCTTCATCCTTCTCGTAGGCGGTGACGAGAACGCGCAGGCGGCGTCCCTTGCGGTCTTCGTCGAGCCGGTAGGACTCGCTCTTCTCCTTGAGGAACCGCTGCAGCTCGATCATGAAGGACTGCTGCTCGTCGCGGCTCGTGAAGCCGAGCGTCACCTCGGCACAGAGGCTGTCGAAGCGCCGCCCCTCCCGCTCGGCACGGCGCTTCCGCGCGATGATGTCGCTGAGAGCACGGCTGAGGCGCAGGATGACTGCGGTGATCCCGAACCGGTCATTCACCGGTTCCGTCGGCCGCCCGAGCTCGCCGAGAAGCCCGGGGTCGATGCAATAGGCATCGGCGGTCAGCCTGAGCATGCGTTCGGTGCAGTTGCGCTTCTGCCGGGTTCCCGCGAGCTCGAGCATGCCGAGGCTCTCGAGCGTTCTCAGATGGTAGTTCACGCGCTGGCGCGGCAGCCCGAAGCGTTGTGCCAGGCCCGCCGCCGATTGCGGCTTCCGGAGCGCGCTCGCCAGCATGCGGCGGGTCGGATCGAGAAACGCCTGCGCCGCGCGCTCTTCGGTGATGATCTGCAGATCGTTTGCTCTTTCGCCGGCCATCAGCCCCTCCCCAAGGCGTGAACGCTCCATGGTGCCTGATCCATAGGCCGGATTCAATCGCCTTAACGAATTGTTAGGAAATACCGGATGCGGTGACGTGCCGATGGCCCGTCATGGACCCGTCATGTCGGGCGCGCAATGACGATCTCGGAGCGCTCGACGCGACACCGGCGAAGGATCCGCCATGTCCGTCTGTCGAAGAGCGGCGCGAGCCGGATGGGGCGGCAGCCTCCGGTGAGTATCGGATGCAGCCGAAACAGCGCCATCCAGATACGGCTGACCCATCGTGCCGGGCCGCTTTCCCCGAAGGTCAAACTCGCGAG
>JBHHTO010000179.1:0-5483 GCA_046753425.1 Rhodothalassiaceae bacterium
CGTGGAGTTCACCCGCGACGGCCGCTATGTCGGTATCGGCACCGCCCTGTCGCTGCTGCAGGTCAACATGGAGCGTTCGCGGCACCGCTCGGAAGAGCTCGAGCGCGCGAAGATCGCCGCCGAGACGGCCAACCGCTCGAAGTCGATGTTCCTTGCCAATATGAGCCACGAGCTCCGGACCCCGCTTAATGCCATCATCGGCTTCACCGACTTCATCCGCTCAGAGACCCTGGGGCCGATCCGGCCGGAGCAATATGCAGACTATATCAATGACGTGAACGAGAGCGGCAAGCACCTGCTCAATGTCATCAACGCCATTTTAGACATGTCGAAAATCGAGGCCAACCGGCTCGAGCTCAACGAGGATTATATCGATCCCGAGGAGACCGCCGAATCGGTGGTGCGCATGATGCGGGCCACCGCCGAACGGCATCGCCTCACCGTCCTTCTCGATGTCGCCCCCGGGATCCCCGATCTCCATGCCGATGGTCAGCTTCTCAGGCAGATCCTCCTCAATCTGCTTTCCAACGCCATCAAGTTCTCGCACGACGGCAAGGAGGTCGTTCTGCGTGTGGCGCTCGACGAGGCGGGCGGTCTCGTCTTCTCCGTCATCGACCAGGGGATCGGCATCGCGGAATCGGATCTCGAACGCGTCATGGAGCCCTTCGGGCAGGCCGACAACAGTCTGTCGCGGCAGAGCGAGGGCACGGGCCTCGGCCTGCCCCTGTGCAAGGCGCTGGCCGAAGCGCATGGCGGCCATATTCGCCTTGCGAGCAAGCCTGGCGCGGGCACGCGCGTCGATGTCATTTTCCCGCCCGAGCGCACCGTTCGCGCCGGCACCGGCGGCAGGCTGCACGGCGTCGCCTGAGAATCTGCGCTGAGGGGTGCAGGGAAACGCTCCCGTTTTCCTTGGCCGCGTGTTAACCTTTTCTCAAAACCATGTCTGCCACGCTCGCCACATGGGGCGCGCGTTGCCGTCCCGTCCGGCAGAATGACGGAGGGAGCTCATGGGACACGAAGACCGGAAATTTCCCGCACGTCTGAGGCGCTTTCTGGCCGCTGCGGAAAGCGGCAAGCCGCAGGCCCTCTACCATCTCGGGCTTTATTATGCATCCGGGCACGGGGTCGAACCCGACTATGTCGCTGCGCACAAGTGGTTCAATCTGGCTGCGGTGCGGGGGGTCAAGGAGGCCATCGCGGAGCGTGCCGAGCTTGCGGCCGAGATGAGCCCGGCGGACATCGCCGCCGCCCAACGCGAGGCCCGGGAGTGGCTGCAGGCCCACGCCGCCTGATCGCTGCCGGCCCACCATATGACGCCCGTAGAGAGACTTGACGCGCTGCCCATGCGGCCCCCCCTCACCCCTCCCGTGACCGGTTTCCGTCGCCGCGCTTGACGCGTGCCCCTGAAGACTGCAAGCCTGCGCCCGAGGTCCTTTTGCCACGGGAGACCCCGAGATGCGCTGCGCCCCTCTCATCCTCTGCCTGCCCTTCCTGCTTGCCGCCTGCGGCCAGGATGCGCCCGGTACCAACCGCGAGGCGCTGGCACGGCTCGCACCCGACATCACCGCCGACGATATCGCGCAGCATGTCCAGGTGCTGGCATCCGACGAATTCGAGGGCCGGGCGCCTGCGTCCGAAGGCGAGAAGAAGACGCTTGCCTATCTGAGCGCGCAATTCTCCGCCATGGGACTCACACCGGCCAATGGTGCGAGCTTCTTCCAGGATGTGCCGCTGGTCTCGATCACCGCCGATGCGAAGACGGCGCGGGCGCGCTTCGCCAGGGGCGACGAGGTCCGCGATCTCGCCTATCTCGACGACATGATGATCTGGACCAAGCGCCTCCGCAAGAGCGTCGACGTCGCGGATTCGGACGTGGTTTTCGTGGGTTACGGGATCAACGCGCCTGAGTATGGCTGGAATGACTATGACGGCGTCGATGTGCACGGCAAGACCGTGCTCATCCTCATCAACGATCCCGGCTTCGCCACCGGCGACCCGGCGCTTTTCAACGGCAAGGCGATGACCTACTACGGGCGCTGGACCTACAAATACGAGGAGGCCGCCCGACAGGGTGCCGCGGCGGCGATCATCATCCACGAAACCGAACCCGCCGCCTATCCCTGGGATGTCGTCTCGGGAAGCTGGTCGGGGGCCCAGTTCGATCTCGAACGCGAGGACGGCAATGCCGGTCGCGTCGCCATCGAGGGCTGGATCCAGGAGCGCATCGCCCGTGCGCTTTTAGAGACGGCGGGGCTCACGCTCGAGGAGGCGCACCGTCTGGCGCTCGATCGTGGATTCAAGGCCAGGCCGCTGGGTCTTGCCTTCTCGGCGCATGTCGACAATGTGATCGCGCATTCACGCTCGCACAATGTGGCGGCGCTGCTGCGCGGCAGCGAGCATCCGGACGAGACGATCATCTATATGGCGCACTGGGACCATCTCGGCCGCGGCCCGGCGGACGCGAGCGGCGACGACATCTATAACGGTGCGCTCGACAACGCCACCGGCGTTGCCGGCCTGCTCGAGATCGCGCAGAAATTCGCAAGCCTGCCCGAGCGGCCGAAACGCAGCATCCTTTTCCTTGCGGTGACCGCGGAAGAGCAGGGGCTTCTCGGCTCCGCCTATTACGCCACGCATCCGCTCGTGCCGCCCGAGAAGACCGTGGCCGCGATCAATATGGACGGGCTCAATATCCTGGGACCCATGGATGACATCACGGTCATCGGCTGGGGCCAGAACAGCCTGCAGGACCTGCTTGCGGCGGCGGCGCAGGCGCAGGGGCGTACCATCGCCCCCGAGCCGACGCCCGAGCACGGCTATTTCTACCGCTCCGATCACTTCTCGCTGGCCAAGGTGGGGATTCCGGTGCTCTACACCGATGCCGGTGTCATGAGCCGCGAGCACGGGCGTGACTGGGCGCTCGAGCAGCGCCAGAAATACATCACCGAGGCCTATCACAAGCCGGCGGACGAATATTCGCCCGACTGGGATCTGAGAGGTGCGGTGGACGATCTTGAGCTCTTCTATGCCGTCGGCGCGCGACTCGCCAATTCGGAGATCTGGCCGGAATGGGCCGCCGACTCCGAATTCCGCGCCGCGCGCGAGGCGAGCCGTGGCGCGGACAGCGCAGGCTGAGCCGGTCGTTCCGGATAGGGAACGAATTGCCGGGCCAGGCGGCCGGGATTTGTTTCGGATGCGTAACAAGGGGAGGGAGGGATGAGACCTGATCGGCGTGCGGGGCCGTTGCTCGCGCTTGCCCTGCTGCTCGTCGCCTGTGAGCAGGGGACACCGTCTTCGACAGCGGAGGACCGGCTGGCCAGGGCGCGTGAGCTCGTCCAGCGCGATATCGTCATCGATACCCATATCGACGTGCCCTATCGGCTCGCGGAAAAATACGAGGACGTGACGCAAGCGACCGAGGGCGGCAATTTCGACTATCCGCGCGCGAAGGCGGGGGGGCTCGATGTGCCCTTCATGTCGATCTACACGCCGGCGGAATACGAGTTCGAGGAGCCGGGCAAGGCGACCCGGCATGCCGAGCGGATGATCGACTTCGTTGACGATATCATCGCCCGTGCACCACAGAAGTTCATGCGCGTCACCTCGCCCGATGAGGCCGAGGCGGCGCATGCCGCGGGCAAGATCGGACTCGCCATGGGGATGGAGAACGGGGCGCCGATCGCCGGCGATCTCAAGCTTCTGAAGCATTTCTACGATCGCGGCATCCGCTATATCACGCTCGCGCATTCGAAGGCCAACCACATTGCCGATTCATCCTATGACGAGAACCGCCCGAATGGCGGGCTGTCGCCTTTCGGCGAGAAGGTGGTGCAGGAGATGAACGCGCTCGGCATCATGGTCGACGTCTCACACATCTCCGACGATGCCTTCTGGGACGTGCTTCGCATCACCACCGCACCGCCGATCGCGAGCCACTCCTCGGCGCGCCATTTCACACCCGGTTTCGAGCGCAACATGTCCGACGAAATGATCAGGGCGCTCGCCGATGCCGGCGGTGTCATCATGATCAATTTCGGCTCCGCCTTCCTCACCGAGGAAGCCAATCGCTACAATGCGGAGCAGGATGCGGCCTACAAGGCGATGCTGGCCGAGACCGGCAAGGAGGATACGCCCGAGGAGCGCGAGGCCTTCCGCGAGAGCTATCGCGCGGCGCATCCCTATCCCTATGCGACGGTCGCCGACGTGCTCGACCATATCGACCATGTACGGCTCGTGGCCGGCATCGATCATGTCGGTATCGGGTCCGACTTCGACGGTGTCGGCGACAGCCTGCCGGTGGGACTCAAGGACGTGTCCACGTATCCGAACCTCGTCGCCGGGCTCCTCGAGCGCGGCTACAGCGAGGAGGATATCGCCAAGGTCCTCGGCGGCAATCTGCTGCGCGTCTGGCGCGCCGTCGAAGCGGTGGCAGCGGCCACCGTGGGCGAGACCGAGGCAGCGGCCACACAAGGAGCTTGAGGGGCCTGCGCGGCCTGCTTTCGCAGGGCTCGGGGAGGCAAGGGAACCGTTCGCCCTGAGCCTGTCGCAGGGCTCGGGGAGGCAAGGGAACCGTTCGCCCTGAGCCTGCCCTGAGCCTGCCCTGAGCCTGTCGAAGGGCGAAGGGCGAGCGATGTCTCCTTCCCGCTCAGTCGCCGTCTCCGATTCTCCGTCGCCCGCCGGCCTGACCGGCGGGCATAGGGAGTCGCTGATGAGGTCGGCGAATGACGGGGGAAATCTGTGATGTCAGCGAATCGCGCTGCGTCCTATTTGCCCGCCAATTGCAGATCCATCCATACCAGCCGGTGATCCGAGCTGACATAGGGGAAGGTGCCGACGAGCCGGAACAGCGGGTCCTTCGTCGCGGGCCAGAAGACACCGCCCGAGAGCGGCCGCCACCCCGCCTTCGCGGGCAGGACATAGTCGAGCCGCAGATTGCCGACGGCGAAGCGTCCTCTGTCCTTGAAATCAGCGGTATCGGTCTCGGGCGGCGTCCTGTGGTGCCGGTTGACGCCGCCTTGCAGCCGCGCCTGCTCGTATCCGCCCACGCCCTTGGGCACCACGGAGGCATCGATCAGCGGATGATCGAGAAGCTGCCCGATGGTGCCTTCGATATTGGAGCCGTCCGCGGGATCGGCATTGAGATCGCCAAGAATGACGAATCGCGCGCCGGCGGCAAGGCCGCCCGCCCGTCCCGCGTCGTCATGGATGTAGCCGCTGCGTGCCGGGTCGACATAGTCGGCCCAGAAACGGATCTCGTCATGATTGCGGCGGCCGTTGCGATCCTCGGGGCCGTCGAATGCGGGCGGGGTGGGATGGCTCGCCAGGACATGAATCACCTCGTCGCCGATGCGGATCGGGATGTCCCAGTGGCTCTTCGAGGAGAGCCGGAGGAGCGCCAGAACCTCGGGGCCATACCAGTCGGCGGGGGCGTCCGTCTTCGGGTCGTCGGGCAGCATGGCGCCCGGCATGTCCTTCCACAGGAA
>JBHHTO010000180.1:0-5471 GCA_046753425.1 Rhodothalassiaceae bacterium
TCCGTCGGTGACCAGGTGGCTGGTGCCGCCTCGTCCACTGGCCGCCTGCCGACATGCGGGAGAAGCGCCCGCAGGACGGCCTCGACGCCTTCGCCGCTCACCGCCGAGAGCCGGTGCACCGGCACCCCCGCCGCCGCCTCCAGGGCGCTTGCCTTGGCTGCGCGCGCATCGGCGTCAAGGGCGTCGACCTTGCTCAGCGCCACCACCTCGGGCTTCTCGGCAAGGCCGTCCCCGTGCGCGACGAGTTCCGTGCGCACCGTGCGATAGGCCGCGGCGACATCCGCGAGCGTGGCATCGACGAGATGCAGCAGAACGCCGCAACGCTCGACATGGCCGAGGAAGCGGTCGCCGAGGCCGCGGCCCTCGCTCGCTCCCGCAATGAGCCCGGGAATGTCGGCGAGGACGAAGCGCGTGCCGTCGATCTCGAACATGCCGAGCTGCGGCGCGAGCGTGGTGAATGGATAGTCGGCGATCTTCGGCCGCGCCCGGCTGACCGCGGCAAGAAAGGTTGATTTGCCGGCATTGGGCAGGCCGACGAGCCCGGCATCGGCGAGGAGCTTGAGACGCAGCAGGAAGGTCCGTTCCTCGGCCGGCCCGCCGGGCGTCGTGCGCCGTGGTGCCTGGTTCGTCGAGGACTTGAAATGGGCATTGCCGAGGCCACCCGCTCCGCCACGCGCGAGCAGCACGCGCTGGCCCTCGCGCACAAGATCGGCGACGAGAAACGCGCCCGTCTCGTCGAAGATCTGGGTGCCCACCGGAACCTTTACGGTGACATCGCGGCCCGCCGCACCGGTGCGGTTCTGGCCCTGGCCGTCGCCGCCGCGGCCGGCCTTGATGCGCGGCTGGTAGCGGAAGTCGATGAGCGTGTTGAGACCCGCGACGGCCTCGGCATGCACATCGCCGCCGCGGCCGCCGTCACCGCCATCGGGGCCGCCGAACTCGACGAATTTCTCGCGCCGGAAGGAGAGGCAGCCATTGCCCCCGGCGCCCGAAATGACGTGGATCCTCGCTTCGTCGACGAACTTCATGCCTTGGCCTGTAGCTGCCTCGGGCGACGGCCTCAAAGGGCCGGGCCATGGTCCCGCATCATGCCCGGCTCCGGCGGTCGCGAAAAGCAAAAGGGAGATGGATGGCCTCCATCTCCCCCCATTCCAGTCCTGTGCGGCGGGTCAGCCCTTGTCCGCAGCCTCGGGCGGCAGCACGCTGACCGTCGTCCGGTCGCGCGTCTTGTGGAAGTGCACCCGGCCTTCGACGGTGGCGAAGATGGTGTGGTCGCGGCCAAGCCCGACGCCCGCGCCGGGGTGCCATTTTGTGCCCCGCTGGCGGATGATGATATTGCCCGGCACGACATGTTCGCCGCCGAACTTCTTGACGCCGAGCCGGCGCCCGATGGTGTCGCGCCCGTTGCGCGAGGAGCCGCCTGCTTTCTTATGAGCCATCTCTTCCTGCCTCCTTCATCTCACGCCCTGGATTTCGGCGCGGATTTCGCCTTCGCGGCTGTGGGTGCGGCCTTCCTTGCGGGAGCCTTTTTCGCCGGTGCCGTCTTTTTCGCCGGCGCTGTCTTTTTCGCCGGCGTCGTCTTTTTCGCGGCGGCCTTCTTCGGCGCGGCCTTGGCCTTTGCCGTCTTCGGCGCCGCCTTCGCCCCGGGCGCGGCCGCAGCTTTCTTCACCGCAGGCTTTTTCGCGGACGCCTTTTTCGGTGTCTCTTCAACCTTTTCCGGCGCCACCGCCCTCGGTGCGGCCTTCTTCGCCGCCGGCTTTGCCTTCGCCGCCGGCTTTGCCTTCGCCGCGCCGATGGCCAGCACCCTGAGGACCGTCAGGTCCTGCCGGTGGCCGCGCTTGCGACGGTAATTGTGGCGGCGCTTCTTCTTGAAGACGATGATCTTGCCGCCGCGCGTCTGCTCGACGATCTCCGCCGTTACCACCGTGCCGGCCACCGTCGGCGTGCCGACCCTGACACCTTTCTCATCCCCGACCAGCAGCACCTCGTCGAGGGTCACGGTCTCGCCGGCCTCGCCCGGCAGGCGCTCGACCGTGAGCAGATCGTTCTCGGCGACCTTGTACTGCTTGCCGCCCGTCTTCACGACTGCGAACATGATTCTCGATCCGTTTCCGTTCTCTGCCGCGAACAACCGGGCGGGCAAACCCCCGCGCTTTGAGGTCGGTTTCCGCAGGCTTTCTTCTCTCTTCACCCGCGCATCGGACACGGGCCGCACGGCCTGTCCATGGCACCCGTCGGGCACCGCGCGGAACCGCGGTTCTCTATCCGAGGCCCCGGGGCCTGTCAAGGCAAAGCCGCCGCCGATGCCTTCAGGCCTCGCCCGCTGTCGCCTCCGGGGCAGCGAGGGACTGGCGATAGCGTGACAGCAGATCGGCGGGAAAGTCATCCCGTGTCTCGAGAAAGCCGACATAGCGTTCGCGAAGCAATTCGGGCGGGAGATCCTTGAGATTGCCATAGCTCGTGCGCAAGCCCGCAAGGAGCCGGTTCGCCTGCTGCAGGAAGGGTCGCCTGTCACCAACCGTGCGATTGAGCCAATGACGATTCCTGCGCACCCGCTTCAGGATGGCGCGCGACGGCACGGGCAGGCCGGTGCGCTCCGCGAGCGTGGCCCAGAAGCGGTCCTCGTCCTCGCGCAGCCATTCCACGGGGAGGACGACCAGCGAAAAACCGGCGTCGCTCCAGTCGGCGGCAAGGGCCGCGAGATCGGTGACACCTGTGACATAGGCGCGCTGATGGTCGAGAAAGTCCCGGAAATTCCGGTGCTCCCCCTGCTTCAGCGACTGTTCGTGCAGCGAGCGCAGCCAGGACAGGGGCTCGCGCACGACGAGAAGGGCGTGGCGGGCAAGGCCGGCGCGCGCGACACTGTGGGCGATTTCCTTGCGATAGCGGGGGAGCGCCCGCTGATGCGCCGTCTCGTTGAGATAGGCCTGCGAAAGGCCTTCGCTGGAAATGACGGGTGCGGAGCCGGCGTCTGCGGAGCCGACGGGATTCGCCGTCATCGCCGGCAGCGGACGCCCGCCCTTCATATGTTCACGGGCCTCGGACAGGAACGGTGCGACATCGTGCAGGCGATGATGCGGCGAAAGGTGCCAGACCGACTGCAGATAGGTGCTCGCCGCCTTGGCAAGGCCGATATGGATGAGTCCGGTCATGCAGGGCAGGAGCGGTTGCCGATATCTCGCGCTGAAAGGACCTTGTTAGAAAACCGTGGCGCTGCGATCAAGACAGCTGCCGGCGGTCCCCGAGAAACGGCTTGAGGGACCGCGGAGCTTGCCCTATAACCCCGGCCGCGCCAAGAGGTTCGACATCATGCGGAGAGGTGCCGGAGTGGTCGAACGGGGCGGTCTCGAAAACCGTTGTACCCCTCGCGGGTACCGTGGGTTCGAATCCCACCCTCTCCGCCAATTTGCCGCCGGCGTGGGGAATTGTCCGGCAACAGGGCAGTCGGGCATGATGTTCCTGTTGGCGCCCCTGCGCCTGCTGAAGAATAAGGGGGGCCGCATGAAGTCCGGCATGCCCGATGCGCTCGCGCTCCTCAGGCGCAGCTTCGTTCCCCACGACGACGGCTATCTGTTCTACCCCACACGCTGGAGTGGTGGCCGCTTTGTCATCAAGGCGGAGTTCGACCGCATGACGGCCTGTTGGGAACGGGCGCTGGGTCGCCGCGCGCTGTGGCTGCTGGCAGGCTTCGCCTTCCTCGTGCTTCTTCTCTGGTCTCTCGTCGCGCCCGCCCTCGAGCCGCCGGCCTGGATGGAAGATGCCCTGACCAGCGGCCTTGTGGCCGTGATCTTCGGCCGCATCCTGTGGGTGACCACCTTGCCCTGGCGTCTCGTCAGAGGCAGACCCGCAATCGCGCCGCCGCGGCCCGCCGCCGGGATGCGACGCGAGATGCTCGGCGTCTTCGGTTGGCGCATCGTCATTCTGACGCTGATCATGACGGGGGGATTGTTCGCGCGCACGCTTGCGGCAGAAGGTAATGGCTTTGGCCACTGGCTCGCAGTTGCCGGCAGCGCCTTTCTTTTCGGCCTGTCCCTGAATCTCCTCGTCCACAAGCTGCGGGGCGACGGGTAGCGCCGCGCCGGTCGAAGCGACCAGGCGCGCCGTGGGTACGCCTCAGTAATTGATCGCCGGGCTGCCGGCGGGGCAGAAGCTGCCGGCAAGACGCATGCCTCGGGGATCGGTGCATTCGAGGCTGTGGAGCTGTTTTTTTGGCAGGAAGATGATGTCGCCTCTACGCACCGCGGCGCGTGCGCCCTCGGTCCACATCTGGCCCTCGCCCGAGAGGATGAGGATGGTCTCCTCATAGAGATGATGATGCGCTGCGGCCCGCGAGTGCGGAATCTCGCCGATGAAAAGCGTGATCTCGCGCGCGCCGGTCCCGGGCCCGACCAGCACCTGATAGAAGCGGTCGGCCATTGCCTGTCTCAGCGCCGGGTCGACGCCGTGGACACGATCCGGGACGGTGGCGTCGAAGGCACCGCCGCCTGCGCCCGGTCGCGGCCGCGCTCCGGCCGGAGAGAGGGTCGCGAAAAGCACCATCGGTTCGCCCTCGGCCACGGCCCGGATGCGCTCGCCCGGACGCACATGAAGGCCGCTCTCGGGGGCGACGCGGAAGGGCCGGCCGGCGATCGTCACCGTGCCATGGCCCGCAGCGACGAAAAGAACCGTTTCGCCGTCGCCGAAGCCGAGCGGCGCCGACGCCTTCTTGCCGGCCTCGAGGCGATAGAGCGAAAGCAGGCGGGCGTCGTCGCCGGGCGTGACGAGGGTGTGATGCGCCAGCCCTCCACCTCTTCACCTGCCGCCGGATCGGGCGTGCGGACGAAGGCGCCGCCGTCGAGCAACGCCCGTCCGGATACCTGCGGCGTCAGGGGAATGTCCGCCGTCGCCCGGCGCTCGGCCTCGCCCGCCTCCTCATATGTCGCGGCGAGTGCATTGTGGCTGCCGTCGCAATAGGGCGGGGTGCGCGTCCGCTTGCAGCAGCAGAGCAGCGCCTCCTCGCCGTCCTCGCGGGCACGGAAGACGACGGGCTCGATGCCGGTGCCCTTGTGCGAGCCGTCGCAGAAGGGCTGGCTGGCGCTCCGGCCGCAGGCGCACCAGGCGTATGAGCGCCCCTTCCGGCCGAGCGCAACAAGACAGGGTTTCGCGCGCGCGACAAGCGGTTCGGCCATCACACACACCTTCGCACCGACGACACGGTCATGCCCGCTATGGCTCAGAAATGGACCCGCAGGTCAAGCCCGAATGTGCGCGGCCTGACGGTGAGGAAGGCGAGCGGATCCTGTGCCGCGTTGATGGCGTCGACCTGCGCCCGCTTGTCGGTGAGATTGCGCGCAAACAGGGTGAGATCCCATTTGTCCGCGCTGAGACCGAGCTTGAGATTGACGAGCGTGTAATTGTCGAGCGGGACATTGAAGGGACTCGCCGCGCGGAACTGCGTCTGTGTCTTGCCGCGATAGCTGATGTCGAGCCGT
>JBHHTO010000181.1:0-5458 GCA_046753425.1 Rhodothalassiaceae bacterium
GATGAACGTCGCCCTTCTTCACGCGGCCGCGCGGAATCGCCTCCTTCACCGAGACCACGATGACGTCGCCGACGCCCGCGGTCTTGCGCTTCGAGCCGCCGAGCACCTTGATGCACTGCACCCGGCGCGCACCGGAATTGTCGGCGACGTCGAGGTTGGTTTGCATCTGAATCATGGCATCACTTCCTCAATTTGGCACCTGGGCGCCCCGTTCTCACACCGTCTCGACATGATCGCCGGAGACGACGCGCCAGCACTTCTGCTTCGAGATCGGCCGGCACTCCTCGATTCGCACGCGGTCGCCGGTCTTCCACTCATTGGCCTCGTCATGCGCGTGGTACTTCTTGGTGCGGCGCACGATCTTGCCCAGAAGCGGGTGCTTGAAGCGCCGCTCGACCGACACCACCACGGTCTTGTCATTGCGGTCGCTGACCACCGTTCCTGTCAGAATTCGTTTCGGCATTGCCGTCCTCTCATCTCATGGACGCCCGTCAGGCGGCCGTCTTCTCGCGCAAAATGGTCCTGATCCGGGCGATGTCGCGCCGCACCTGCCGCACGCGCGCGGTATTCTCGAGCTGCCCCGCCGCCGCCTGGAAACGCAGATTGAACTGCTCCTTCTTCAGCCGCGCGAGATCCGCCTTGAGCTCGTCGATCGTCTTGACCCGAAAATCTGCCGCCTTCATCGCTCGCTTCTCCTCATCCGCTCTAAAGGCGCCGCGTCACGAACTTGGTGCCGATCGGCAGCTTCGCCGCAGCGCGCTCGAACGCCCCGCGCGCGACCGCCTCCGACACGCCGTCGACTTCGAACATGATCCGCCCGGGCTTGACCCGCGCGACCCAGAATTCGGGCGAGCCCTTGCCCTTGCCCATGCGCACCTCGGTCGGCTTCTTGGAGACCGGAACGTCGGGGAAGATCCGGATCCACACCTTGCCGGCACGCCGCATGTGCCGCGTCATGGCACGGCGCGCGGCCTCGATCTGGCGCGCCGTGATCCGCCCCGGCTCGAGCGCCTTGAGGCCGAACGCACCGTTGTCGAGCTCGGTTCCGCCCTTGGCAAGGCCGTGAATGCGGCCCTTGTGCGCCTTGCGGTATTTCGTTCGTTTCGGCTGCAGCATGATGCCTTACCCCTGCACTTGCCCTATGCCTCAGCGCCGGCCACCGGCGGCCGCCGTCTGCAGCTCCTGGAGCCGCCGCTCCTGGGCATAGGGATCATGTTCCATGATCTCGCCCTTGAAGACCCAGACCTTGATGCCACAGATGCCATAGGCGGTCTTCGCCTCGGCGGTGCCGTAATCGATGTCGGCGCGAAGCGTATGAAGCGGCACACGGCCCTCGCGATACCATTCGGTGCGGGCGATCTCGGCACCGCCGAGACGGCCGCCGGCATTGACGCGAATGCCGAGCGCCCCGAGCCGCATCGCCGACTGAACCGCGCGCTTCAGCGCCCGCCGGAAGGAGACCCGCCGCTCGAGCTGCTGCGCGATGTTCTCGGCGATCAGCCGCGCCTCGAGTTCCGGCTTTCTGATCTCGACGATATTGAGCGTCGTCTCGGCGCCGGTCAGCTTGCCCAGATCCTGGCGCAGCTTGTCGATATCGGCACCCTTCTTGCCAATGATCACACCGGGCCGCGCCGAATAGACGGTGATGCGCGGTTTTTTCGCCGGGCGCTCGATGACGATGCGGCTGACACCCGCCTGCTTCAGGCGGTCGCGCACGAATTCCCGGATGCGGATATCCTCGTGCAGAAGCTTCGCATACTCGCTGCGATCCGCATACCAGCGCGAGTCCCAGGTCCGGTTGATACCGAGCCGCAGCCCGATGGGATTGACCTTCTGACCCATGACCTCAGGCCTCCTTTACTTCGCGGACCACGATGCGCAGCCGGCTGAAGGGCTTTTCGATACGTCCCACGCGGCCCCGGGCACGGGCACGGAACCTCTTGAGCACCAGCGACTTGCCGACCGATGCCTCGGCCACCACGAGCTGGTCCACGTCGAGATTGTGATTGTTCTCCGCATTGGCGATCGCCGACTGCAGGACCTTCCTCACATCGGCCGCCGCCGACCGCCGGTTGAAGCTCAACGACGCGAGCGCCTTCTCCACCGGCAGGCCGCGGATGCTGGCCGCCACCAGATTGAGCTTCTGCGGCGAACCGCGCAGCATGGTGGCCACCGCCATCGCCTCGTTCTCGCCGACACGGCGCGGATTTTGTGCCTTGCCCACGGTTACTTCCTCCTCGCCTTCTTGTCCGCGCCATGGCCGTAGAAGGTCCGGGTCGGCGCGAACTCGCCGAGCTTGTGGCCGACCATGTCTTCCGTCACGTAAACGGGCACGAACTTGTGGCCGTTATAGACATTGAAGGTCAGGCCGACGAACTGCGGGACGATGGTCGAGCGTCGCGACCAGGTCTTGATCACCGGCTTCTTGGGTGACGCCTGCGCCTCCTCCGCCTTCTTTAGAAGGGAGAGTTCGACGAAGGGGCCTTTCCAGACTGAACGCGCCATGATCCCTCGCTCCTTTAGCGCTTCTTCTTGCGCTCGTGACGCGAGCGCAGGATGTACTTGTCGGTCGCCTTGTTGGACCGGGTGCGCTTGCCCTTCGTCGGCTTGCCCCAGGGCGTCACCGGGTGGCGGCCGCCCGAGGTCCGTCCCTCGCCGCCGCCGTGCGGATGATCGACCGGGTTCATCACCACGCCGCGCACATGCGGCCGCCGGCCGAGCCAACGCGAGCGACCCGCCTTGGCAAGCGTCTGGTTCTGGTTGTCGGGGTTGGACACGGCGCCGACGGTGGCCATGCACTCGGCCCGCACCTTGCGCTGCTCGCCCGAGGACAGGCGCAGGATGGCATAGCCCTGGTCGCGACCGACGAGCTGCACATAGGTGCCCGCCGCGCGTGCGATCTTGCCCCCCGCGCCGGGACGCAGCTCGACATTGTGGACGATGGTGCCGATCGGCACCGAGCGCAGCGGCATGGCATTGCCCGGCTTGACGTCGACCTTCTCGCCGGCGACGACGACGTCGCCCACGGCGAGGCGCTGCGGCGCCAGGATATAGGCGAGCGCGCCGTCCTCGTATCTGACAAGGGCGATGAACGCGGTGCGGTTGGGATCGTATTCCAGCCGCTCGACGCTCGCCGGCACGTCCCATTTGGTGCGCTTGAAGTCGATCTTGCGGTAGGTCCGCTTGTGGCCACCGCCGCGGTGACGCACGGTCATGCGGCCGTGATTGTTGCGGCCGCCGCTTTTCGTCAGCCCTTCGGTGAGCGCCTTCACCGGCTTGCCCTTGTGGAGCTTCGAGCGGTCCACAAGAACGAGCCCGCGTTGCGAGGAGGTCACCGGCTTGTACTGTTTGAGTGCCATGCCCTAAAGCCCCGTCGTCACATCGATGCTGTGGCCCTCGGCGAGGGTCACGATCGCCTTTTTCACGTCCGGCCGGCGGCCGCGGATGCCGCGGAAGCGCTTGACCTTGCCCTTGGTCACCAGTGTGTTGACCTTCTCCACCTTGACGTCGAACAGCGATTCCACGGCCGCCTTGATCTCGGGCTTGGTGGCATCGCGTGCGACAACGAAGGTCACCTGGTTGTGCTCCGATCCGAGCGTCGCCTTTTCGGTGATCACCGGGCGACGGATGACATCGAAATGCCTGAGCGCGGTCATTTCAGCCTCTCCGCGAGTGAATCGAGCGCTGCCTTCGTCAGCACCAGCGTTTCGCGGCGCAGAATGTCGTAGACATTGGCTCCCACGCTCGGCAGCAGGTCGATATGGGGAACATTGGCCGCGGCCCGGCGCACATTGTCATTGATCTCGGGCGCATCGATGAAAAGCGCATTCTCAATGCCGAGCTTCGCGAGCTTCTCCCGGAACAGCCTGGTCCGCCCTTCCTTGAGGGCGAGATCGTCGAGAATGATCAACCGTCCCGCGGCATGCTTCGCCGACAGTGCCGACTTGAGACCGAGCTTGCGCACCTTCTTGGGCAGCGAGAAGCCGTGATCGCGGGGCACTGGCCCGAAGGCGCGGCCGCCGCCACGGAACAGATTGACCCGCCGGCTGCCGTGCCGGGCATGGCCGGTACCTTTCTGGCGATACATCTTCTTGTTGGTGGCCCGGACATCGCTGCGGAACTTGACCGCATGGGTTCCGGCGCGGCGTCTGGCAAGCTGCCAGGTAACGACGCGATGCAGGATGTCGGGACGCGGCTCGAGGGCAAAGATCGCCTCATCGAGATCCACCGTACCCGCCTTCTTGGCGTCAAGTGTGAGAACATCGACCTTCATCGGCTCATTCCTCGCTCTCGGACTGATCCGCCGCCGGCGCGGCCTCCTCGGCCGCCGCTTCCTCCGCACTCTCGGCCGCCGCCGGGGCGCTCTTCAGCGCTGCCGGCCGCGGTGCCTCCGCGGGCAGCGGGGCCTTTGTCGCGTCGCTGACCAGCACCCAGGAGCCCTTCGCTCCCGGCACCGCGCCACGGACGAGAATGAGCCCGTCGTCGGGGCGCACCTCGACGACCTCGAGATTCTGGGTCGTCACCCGAACATCGCCGAGATGGCCGGCCATCTTCTTGCCCTTGAACACCTTGCCCGGATCCTGGCTGTGGCCGGTCGAGCCATGGCTGCGGTGCGAGATGGAGACGCCATGGCTGGCCCTGAGCCCGCCAAAATTGTGCCGCTTCATGGCACCGGCAAAGCCCTTGCCCTTCGAGGTGCCGACCACATCCACCTTCTGGCCCGGCACGAAATGCGCCGCCGAGAGCTCGCTCCCGACGGCGACGAGATTATCCTCCGAGACGCGGAATTCCGCGAGCTTGCGCCGCGGCTCGACCTCGGCCTTGGCGAAATGACCACGCATCGGCGCCGGCACACGCTTCACCTTGGCACGTCCGGCACCGAGCTGCAGTGCCACGTAACCGTCCTTTTCCCGCGTCCGCTGCGCCACCACGGTACAGCCGTCGACATGAAGCACGGTGACCGGCACATGCTGCCCCGCCGCATTGAAAATGCGGGTCATGCCGACCTTCCTTGCAATCAATCCGGTCCGCATCGTCGCTTATCCCTGGAGCTTGATTTCGACATCGACGCCGGCGGCAAGGTCGAGCTTCATCAGCGCATCGACCGTCTGCGGCGTCGGATCAATGATGTCGAGCAGGCGCTTGTGCGTCCGCACCTCGAACTGCTCGCGCGACTTCTTGTCGATGTGCGGCGAGCGCAGAACCGTGAACTTCTCGATCCGTGTCGGCATCGGGATCGGCCCGCGCACGAGCGCGCCCGTCCGCTTCGCCGTGTTCGCGATCTCGCCGGAGGCCTGGTCGAGGATCCGGTGATCGAACGCCTTTAGTCGGATGCGAATATTTTGCGCTTCCATGGTTCTTACTCTCTCGTGCCGCGCGGGACCGCCGCCGGATCTGCCAGTGCTACTCGATGATGGATGCGACGACGCCGGCGCCGACGGTGCGGCCGCCCTCGCGG
>JBHHTO010000182.1:0-5446 GCA_046753425.1 Rhodothalassiaceae bacterium
CTCCTTGGGCAGGACCCGTGTCGCCGGCAGGAAGCGTGTCCCGAGCCCCGCCACCGGCAGGACCGCCTTGCGTATGCGCACGCCCATCCGTTCCCCCTTCTTCCTCCGTCTCCGCGAGGCCCGGTCGCCGGCCCGCGACCTGCGTCTGCGCATAGCCGCGCGCCGCGCGCAAGTAAAGGGCGCAGCCTCGACAGATGCTGCGCCCCCGTGTCCGGGCCTCTTGTGCCCACTATTCGACCGGCGCCGCCTTCGAGCGACCCTTGCCGCGGGTCGGCGGCGCGGCGGCCGGCGTCAGCTCGAAGTCGATCTTCCCCTTCTTCAGCCGAACGACCACTTCGCCGCCCTTCTTGAGCCGCCCGAACAGCAGCTCGTCGGCGAGCGGCTTCTTGATCGACTCCTGAATCAGGCGGCCGAGCGGGCGGGCGCCGAAATGCCGGTCATAGCCCTTCGCCGCCAGATAGCGCCGTGCGTCTTCGCGCACCGTGATCAGCACATTGCGCTCGGCGAGCTGCATCTCGAGCTCGAGGATGAACTTCTCCACCACGCGCTCGACGATCTCCGGCGCCAGATAGTCGAAGGGCACGACGGCATCGAGACGGTTGCGGAACTCCGGCGTGAACAGCCGCCTGATGGCCTCCTCGTCCTCGCCCTCGCGGGTCTCGCGGCCGAAACCGATGGCGCTCTTCGCGAGCTCGCTGGCGCCGGCATTGGTGGTCATGATCAGGATGACATTGCGGAAATCGATCTTCTTGCCATTGTGATCGGTGAGCGCGCCCGAATCCATCACCTGCAGCAGCAGGTTGAAGAGGTCGGGATGGGCCTTCTCGATCTCGTCGAGGAGCAGCACCGAGTGCGGATGCTGGTCGATGGCATCGGTGAGAAGCCCGCCCTGATCGAAGCCGACATAGCCCGGCGGCGCACCGATCAGCCGCGACACCGTATGCCGTTCCATATATTCCGACATGTCGAAGCGGATGAGCTCGACGCCCATGAGCATGGCGAGCTGCCGCGCGACCTCGGTCTTGCCGACACCGGTCGGCCCGGAGAAGAGATAGCTGCCGATCGGCTTGTCGGGCTCGCGCAGGCCGGCACGCGACAGCTTGATCGCCGCGGCGAGGGTCTCGATCGCCCGGTCCTGGCCGAAGACCACGCGCTTGAGGTCACGCTCGATATGGGCCATCGTCCGCGCGTCGTCCTTGGACACCGATTTCGGCGGGATGCGCGCGATCTTGGCCACCACCGCCTCGACATCCTTCACCGTCACCGTCTTGCGGCGCCTCGAGGGCGGCAGCAGCATCTGCGCCGCGCCGGTCTCGTCGATGACGTCGATGGCCTTGTCGGGAAGCCTGCGGTCGGTGATGTAGCGGGACGACAGCTCGACCGCCGCCTTGATCGCCTCGGCGGTGTAGCGCACCCGGTGGTGGCGCTCGAAATAGGGCTTGAGCCCCTGCATGATCTTGATCGAGTCGGCGACCGTCGGCTCGACGATGTCGATCTTCTGGAAACGGCGCAGCAGCGCCCGGTCCTTCTCGAAGTGACCGCGGAATTCCTTGTAGGTGGTCGAGCCGATGCAGCGCACCGCGCCCGAGGCGAGGGCCGGCTTCAGGAGATTCGAGGCATCCATGGCGCCGCCCGATGTGGCACCGGCACCGATGACGGTGTGAATCTCGTCGATGAAGAGGATCGCCCCGTCAAATTCCTCGAGTTCCTTGACGACCGCCTTCAGTCGTTCCTCGAAGTCGCCGCGATAGCGCGTGCCGGCGAGCAATGCCCCCATGTCAAGGGCGAAGATCGTCGCGTCGGCGAGCACCTCGGGCACCTCGCCCTCGACGATCTTGCGCGCGAGCCCCTCGGCAATCGCCGTCTTGCCGACGCCGGGATCGCCGACGAAGAGGGGATTGTTCTTCGCGCGGCGGCACAGGATCTGGATCGTGCGTTCGATTTCCGCCTGGCGTCCGATCAGCGGGTCGATACGCCCGCGGCGCGCCTTCTCGTTGAGATTGACGCAGTAGGCATCCAGCGCCGTATCGCCGCGCTTGGTCTCGCCGCGCGACGGGCTTTCCGCGCCCTCCTCCTCGGCTGCGCCGCGCGCCGGGCGCCGCTCGCTGTGCTGCGGCGACTTGGCGATGCCGTGGCTGATATAGCTGACCGCATCGAGGCGCGTCATATCCTGCTGTTGCAGGAAATAGACGGCATGGCTCTCGCGCTCGGAAAACAGGGCGACGAGGACATTGGCGCCGGTCATTTCCTCACGCCCCGAGCTCTGGACGTGCAGGATCGCCCGCTGCACGACCCGCTGGAAGCCGGCTGTCGGCGTCGCCTCGATGCCCTCGTCCTCGACCCTGAGGCTGGTCAGCTCGGTATCGAGATAGTCCGAAAGATTGCGCCGCAGAAGCTCGACATCGACATTGCAGGCGCGAAGCACCGCGAGGGCATCGCGGTCGTCGATCAGTCCGAGCAGGAGATGCTCAAGCGTCGCATATTCGTGCCGGCGCTTGTTCGCCTCGGCAAGGGCGCGATGCAGCGTCTGTTCCAGATGCGGCGAAAAACTCGGCACGATTTGGTTCCTCTTCCTGCTCCTTGCGCAATGCGCTTACCCGGACATAGCACGTTGGTGAAATTTTCTCACTCTTCATCACTCCTTTTCAAGCGTGCACTGCAGCGGATGCTGATGCTTGCGGGCGAAGTCCACCACCTGATTGGCCTTGGTCTCCGCGACCTCGAATGGAAACACGCCACAGACCGCGACCCCCTTCTGATGCACATGCAGCATGACGCGCGTCGCCTGCTCGGTCGTCATGCGGAAGAACCGCTTGAGCACATAGACGACGAATTCCATCGGCGTGTAGTCGTCGTTCAGCATCAGAACCTTGTACATCGACGGCTTCTTGGCCTTCGTCCTGGGGCGGGTCAGCAACCCGGCCTGGGGCCCGTTCTTGCCGTCCTTTCCCTGCTGCGCCATCGTTCCTCGTAACACCTCCGTTCGGGTTCACGCGCTGCCGGGGGCGGGGTTCCGCCCCCTACTGACATAGTGCGACAGGCGCACAATACCAGCAACCCGCATCGCCGGCGAGCCCGTCCCTCATGCCACCGGCCTCGGCTCCCGAGGCCGGTCCGGATTCGCCTGCGCTCAGCATGGCCGATCCAATCTTAACGTTGCCATAACGGGGCGCGGGGCGCTCCTGGTGCGATGAGGCTTGCGCCGGCCGGTGCCTGCTGCCACCGTCGGCTCCGGCCCGAATCGGCAGGAGAGACAGGCCCATGATCGTCAGCAGCATCGACAGCGTGCCCGGGCGGCGGGTGATCGAGCATCTGGGGCTCGTCCAGGGCTCGACCGTGCGCGCCAAGCATGTCGGACGCGACATCCTCGCCGGCCTCAAGAACATCGTCGGTGGCGAGATCCGGAGCTACACCGAGCTGATGGCCGAAGCCCGCCAGGAAGCGATCGCCCGCATGGCGGCCGAGGCCGAGAGCCTCGGCGCCGATGCGGTGCTCAATGTGCGGCTGGCAACGGTCTCGATCACTGGCGGCGCGGCTGAATTGCTCGCCTATGGAACCGCGGTGCGGCTCTCCGATGCCTGATCTCTGCGCCATCATCGATCCCGCCGGGCTCTGGTGCCAGTGGATTCCGTCGTGGAGCGGCTGGGAGCGGGAGGTTTATCGCTGGCTGCTGTTTTCCCTCCTGCCCGGCACCCTCCTGTGGGCGGTGGCGCGCTATCTCGCCTGGCGGCATGAGCGGAACCTCGGGCGGCGCGAGGCGGCAGCCGGCACGCGGCCGCTCTTGCTGAGCGGCGAGATTGCCGATGCCGATCTCGGTGCACCATGCCTCCTGTGCGGCAGCGTCGCCCTGTCGCATGCGGCGATCCGCTCGCTTCCGGTCGTGTTCCGGCAGATCATCGGCGGTCGCATCCCGGTGCTCCAGGCGATGGTGCGGCGAGCGCGGCGGGAAGCCCTGCTGCGGTTGCGCATGGCAGCGCAGGAGGCGGGAGCGGACGTGGTCATCAATGTGCGCTTCGAGACGCACCGCCTGCGCGGGGTGCCGCTCTTCTTCGGCGGTGCGCTGATGGCGATCGAGGTGGTGGCGTTCGGTACCGGCCTGCGGCGTGCCGATGCCGCGGCGGCCGCGATGGCCGGCGCGCCCTGACCGGGACGAGCGCTGGCGCTCGCCCCGGCGGGACTGGCGTGGGAAAGCCCGATCCGGATCAGGCCTTCTACTGGAACAGCGACAGGATCGACTGCGGCTGGCCGTTGGCGATACTGAGCGCCTGCAGGCCGAGCTGCTGCTTCACCTGCAATGCCTGAAGCTTCGCCGACTCGCGTGCGAGATCCGCGTCCACCAGATTGCCGATACCGACCTCGAGGCTGTCCTGGACCACGGCCGTGAAGTCGCGCTGGGTCTGCAGCGCCTTGGCACCCGAACCGAGACGCGTCTGCGAATCGCTGAGATTGGCAATCGAGGTATCGATCTTGGACACGAGCGACTGCGCCTGCGATGCGGTATTGAAGGTCGACGTGGGACCGAAGGTGACCACGCCGCCACCCGGCGACATGTTCTCGTGCGCGATGGTGATGTTTTGCAGCGCGTCGGGCGTGGTGATGGCGACCACCTGGTCGGTGCCGCCGTCAATGAGATTGGTGCCGTTGAACTCCGCATTCTGGATGATCGTCGTGATCTGGTTGCGGATCTCCTCGAAATCCTGGCGCAGCGCGTTGCGGCTCGCAGCGTCGAGCCCGGCATCGGCGGCGGCCACGGCGCGCTCCTTGAGCTGGAGCAGGAGATCGCCGATCGCCTGGCTTGCCGAAAGCGCGACGTCGAGGGCGCTGATCGAGCGGTCGAGGCTCTGCTTGACCGCATTATAGCCCTCGAAATCGGCGCGCAGATTCTGCGAGATCGCGAAGACCGCCGCATTGTCCTTGGCACCGCGAATGCGGAGGCCGGTATTGACCCGCTCCTGGGTCTCGCTGAGCTGACCGTTCGTCCTGGTCAACTGCTGGAGTGCGCTGAGCGCGCTCGCATTGGTGTTGACGGAGAATGCCATCGTGCTTGCTCCTTGGTCTGGCTTTCCCATAGCGCCATGTGCATGGCGGCTGCCGACCAATTTGCAAGTCGCGTGCCATTTCTCCATATCCATCTACCGCATTGTATTTGCGTCGTTTTTCTTGCGTATTGACGGGCCAGACGGCGGCCATGGAGGAAAATTTTCCCGGCGCGGCGGGGGTCATTCTTGCCGGCATGGGGCGAAGAGAAGGGGGAAGAAAGGAACGGGTGGAGCGTGGCTCCACCCGTCGAGGTCGCTTACCGGAAGAGGGCCAGCACCGAGGAGGGCGCCTGGTTGGCGATCCCCAGTGCCTGAAGGCCGAGCTGCTGCTTGACCTGCAGCGCCTGCAGACTGGCCGACTCGCGTGCCAGATCCGCATCGACGAGATTGCCGATACCGACCTCGAG
>JBHHTO010000183.1:0-5445 GCA_046753425.1 Rhodothalassiaceae bacterium
ATAGGCCTCGCGGCTTTCCGAATGATGCTCGAGCGCGCGCACCCCGGCGCCATAGGGCATGCGGACAACCATCGGCACCGGGAAGCGCCCGCGTGTACGCCAGCGGAAGCGCGCCGCGTGGTTCTCCATCTGGTGAAAGCCCTGGTAGGAGAAGCCGGAAAACTGGATCTCGGCGACCGGCCTCAGCCCGTTGAAACACATGCCGACCGACATGCCGAGAATGCCCGATTCGGCGAGCGGTGTGTCGATCACGCGTTCAGGCCCGAAATCCTCGATGAGCCCCACGGTGGCGCGAAAAATGCCACCGTCAACGCCCACATCCTGGCCGAGGATGACGACCGAAGGGTCCGCCTCGAGTGCCTCGCGGAGCGCGAGATTGACGGCCTGGATCATGTTGCGTTCAGCCATCGCGCCCCTCCTTCTCGATCCGCGCCTTCATATAGGCGCGCTGCTCCTCGAGATGCGGCCAGGACCGGGCATGGAGATGATCGAAGACGATGGTCGGATCGGCGGCATCGAGCTCCATGATGCGCTTTTCGGTGTCGTGCCATTCCTGAAGCAGGTCCTTCCTGAACTTCGCATCCATGGCCTCGATCTCGGCGGCGCTGATCAGCCTCTTCTTCTTGAGATATTTCTGGAAGCGGTCGATCGGATCGCGCTTCGCCCACTGCGCCACTTCCTTGGCGTCGCGGTAGCGCGTCGGATCGTCGGCGGTCGTGTGCACCTCCATGCGATAGGTGACACATTCGATGAAGCTCGGCCGGCTCTCCTTGCGCGCCCGCTCGACGGCCTCGCGCGCGGCCTCCCAGACCGCAAGCACGTCATTGCCGTCAACCTGGATGCCGGGCATGCCATAGGCCACCGCCTTCTGTGCCAGCGTCTTCGCGTGCGTCTGCTTGCGCACCGGGATCGAGATCGCCCAATGATTGTTCTGGCACACGAAGACGACGGGCAGCTCATAGACGGCGGCGAAATTCATCGCCTCGTGGAAATCGCCCTCGCTGGTCGCGCCATCGCCGTGGAAGCAGATGACGACCGACTTTTCCTTGCGGTACTTGATCGCATAGGCGATGCCGACGGCCTGCAGCATTTGCGTCGCCACCGGCACGCAGAGGGGCAAGTCGTGCGCGCCCTCGGGAATATTGACCCCCTCATTGTAACCGGCGGCAAAGAGCCAGATGTCCATCGGCCGCGCGCCGCGCCAGAGCTGCGCCGCCGTTTCGCGGAAGGACGGCACCAGCCAGTCGTCGGGCCGCAAATGAAAGGCGGCACCGATCTGTGCCGCCTCCTGGCCCTTGATCGGTGCGAAGGTGCCGATCCGCCCTTGGCGCTGGAGCTTGAGCATGCGCTCGTCGAAGCGACGCCCGAACAGCATCGCCCGATGCATTTCGAGCAGCGTCTCCTTCGGAATCTTCGGCTCGAGCGACGAATCGACCTTGCCTGTCTCGTCCAGAATGGACAGGCGCTCGACCGTGCCCAGCCGCTCGACAATCTGTCGCGGCATCGCGATCCTCCACCAGAACCCCAAAATCGCCGGACGGGTTTTCGCCCCGCCTCCGCTTATGGGCGTATCTTGAAGAGATTTTCCCCTGTGCTCAAGTCGCTTCGTCGTCGCACCGCCGATGCCGGCTGGCGTGCCGGCCGACCTCAGTCAAGGCGGCGGAGCTCCTGTTCCGCCGTCGCCGCGAGCAGCGCCGTGATGCCGGTGCCGAGGACGGGGTGTCGCCAGCACGGGGCGAGATCGGCGAGCGGCGCGAGGACGAACCGCCGCCGGTGCAGGCGCGGATGCGGCAGGAAGAGCGGCCCGGGGACCGCCTCGCCGTCCGCAGCGGCGCGCCAGCTTTCCGGGTCCGGGAGCACCTCGCCATGCCAGTCGAGCAGGTCGAGATCGAGCGTGCGCGCGGCCCGGAAGCCCTCCCGCCGGCGCCCGAAGGCGCGCTCGACCGCGAGCAGGGTCGAAAGAAGCGTCTCCGGCGTGGCGCCCCGCAGAGAAACCGCCGCCACGGCGTTGACATAGGGTGGCTGCGGATCGGGTGTTCCGAGCGCTGCACTTTCGTAGAATGGCGAGCACGCCATGACACGGATGCCGCATCCCTCAAGATGGGTGAGCGCCGCGTCGAGCGTCTGCCGCGGCGGCCCCGCCGGCGACGCCAGATTGCTGCCGAGCGCGATATGGATCATGTCTCACCCCGCCTCGCCTTGCGGCCTATTGCGTCGTCCGGAAAAACCTCATAAGGCTTCCGCGCGCAAGGGAGCCGTGCCGACCGCGCAGCCCCGCTCATAAGCGGAAAGGAATTTCGGAAATGCATTTCTATCCCAATGAACGAATAGCGATCTTCATCGACGGCGCCAATCTGTATGCCACCGCGCGGGCGCTCGAGATGGATATCGACTACAAGCGGCTCAAGGCCTAGTTCAGCGAACATGCGCGGCTCATCCGCGTCCTCTACTACACAGCCCCCGCCGACGATCAGGAATATTCGCCGGTCCGGCCGCTCGTCGACTGGCTTGACTATAACGGCTTCACGCTGGTGACCAAGCCGCTCAAGGAATTCACCGACGACGGCGGACGGCGCAAGGTCAAGGGCAATATGGATGTCGAGCTCGCGGTCGACATGCTGGCACTGGCGCCGAAGCTCGATCATGTCGTGCTCTTTTCCGGCGACGGCAGTTTCCGTCGCCTGATCGAGGCGGTGCAGCAGATGGGGGTGCGGGTGACCGTCGTCTCCTCGAACAGCACGCAGCCCTCGATGGTCGCCGACGAGCTGCGCCGGCAGGCTGATCATTTCGTCGATCTCGACGATCTCAGGGATCTCTTCGCCCGGGCGCGTCGCGCGCGACCGGTGGTCGAGGAGCACGAGGACGATTTCGAGGACGACGAAGACGATTATGAAGACGAGCCGGCCTGAGACGACGTGCCGGATCGCCTGCGAATCGCGCCTCCCCTGAACGGCGCCGCGACGGCGGAGCCGCCGTCCGATTGTGCGCTGTGCCAGCGGCTGGTCGCTTTCCGGAGCGAGAACCGGCGCAAATATCCCGATTTCTACAATGGCGCGGTGCGGAGCTTCGGTGATCCCGCGGCCGAACTTCTCGTCGTCGGGCTCGCGCCGGGGCGCAAGGGAGCCAATCGCACCGGACGGCCCTTTACCGGCGACTATGCCGGCAATCTTCTCTACCCGACGCTGATCCGCCACGGCTTCGCCCGCGGCGAATTCAAGGCCGACCCCGATGACGGGCTCGAGCTCAGGCGCGCGATGGTGACCAATGCGGTGCGCTGCGTGCCGCCCCAGAACAAGCCGACGGGCCCCGAGATCCGCACCTGCCGGCGCTTTCTGCTCGGCCGTATCGCGGCGCTGCCACGCCTGCGCGCGATCTTTCTTCTCGGCCGCATCGCGCACGACAGCGTTCTCGCGGCCCTCGCTGCCCGCCGCAAGGATTATCCCTTCGCGCATGCGGCCGTGCACCGGCTCGACGGCCTGGTGCTCGTCGACAGCTATCACTGCTCGCGCTACAATGTGAACACCGGGCGGCTCACGCCCGAGATGTTCGACGCCGCCTTCCGCCGCGCCAAGGAAGCGCTCTGAGATCCCGCATCCCGGGCCGCGCCCATCAGCGCCGCCGGTTCATCCTTCGCCCTTCGCCCTTCGACAGGCTCAGGGCGAACGGAGTTTTCCCTTTTCCCTTCGCGCGCCTTCCTCCACCCGTGCCCTTTCCCCCGTTCGCGCTGAGGAGGCACGCAAGGCCCGTCTCGAAGCGCGAATGGAGGAAGGCGGCAGGAAAAGGGCGGGGACGACGCCTGGCGTCGCCCCCGCCTCTCTGACCCGCACGCGCGGTGATCAGTTCCAGATGCGGACCCGTTCCTCGGGTGCCAGATAGAGCGTGTTGTCGGGCTGGATGCCGAAGGCGTCATACCAGGGATCGACATTGCGCACGACGCCGTTGACGCGGAATTCCGGCGGCGAATGCGGATCCGACTTGAGGCGCCGGAGTAGCAGATTCTCGCGCTGCTTCGACTTCCACACCTGGGCCCAGCCGAGGAAGAAGCGCTGGTCGCCAGTAAAGCCGTCGAGCACCGGCGGTTCCTCGCCACCAAGGGCGATCTTGTAGGCATGATAGGCGATCGAGAGCCCGCCGAGGTCGCCGATATTCTCGCCCAGTGTCAACTGACCGTTCACATGCTGCCCCTCGATCGGCTCGAACGCGTTGTACTGGGCGACGAGGGCCCTGGTGCGCTCCTCGAAGCGGGCGCGATCCTCCGGCGTCCACCAGTTGCGCTGGATGCCATGGGCATCGGATTTCGAGCCCTGATCGTCGAATCCATGGCCCATCTCGTGGCCGATGACGCCTCCGATGCCGCCATAATTGACCGCCATGTCGGCGTTCGGATCGAAGAAGGGCGGCTGCAGGATCGCGGCCGGGAAGACGATCTCGTTGAACTGCGGATTGTAATAGGCGTTCACCGTCTGCGGCGTCATGAACCACTCGTCGCGGTCGGTCGGCTTGCCCAGCCGCTCGACCTCGTCCTTGTGGAAGAAGGCACGCACCCGGTGCGCATTGCCGAAGAGATCGTCGCGGTGGATTTCGAGCCCCTCATAGGAGCGCCACTTGTCGGGATAGCCGATCTTGGGGCGGAAGGCGGCGAGCTTGGCCAGCGCCTCCTTCTTCGTTTCCTCGCCCATCCAGTCGAGATTCTTGATGCGATCGGCATAGGCGGCACGCAGATTTTCGACGAGCTGGACCATCTTGGCCTTCGATTCCGGCGGGAAATAGCGCGCCACATAGACCTGGCCGATGGCCTCGCCGAGGCCGTTAAGGCTGCCGACAAGCTGCACGCCTCGCTTCCAGCGGTCACGCTGCTCGGGCTGGCCGTTCAAGGTGCGCCCGAAGAAGTCGAAATTGGCCTCGTCGATCTCTTCCGAGAGCAGCGACGCATTGCCGCGGATGAGATGGAAGCTGAGATATGCCTTCCAGTCGTCGAGCGGCGTGTCGTTGATGACCTTGATCAGCCCCTCGATCGCGCTCGGCGTCGAGACATTCACCTTGTCGAGCTTCGCCAGATCGAGATCGCCGGCGGCAAGGAACGCGCGCCAGTCGAGGCCCGGGAAATTCTCCTCGAGCGCGTCGAGCGTATAGACATTGTAGGTCTTGTCGCGATTGCGCAGTTCCGCACGCGGCCAGTGGGCCTTGGCGATCCCGGTCTCGAGCGCAAGGATGCGCTCGGCGGCCGCGGCGGCATCAGCCTCCGCCATGCCCGTGAAACCGAGCATGCGGGCGATGTGCGCCTTGTACGCCTCACGGATCTTCCGGAAGCGCTCACTGTCCTCGAGATAATAGTCCCGGTCGGGAAGCCCGAGCCCGGACTGACCGACCGAGAAGAGATAGTGATCAGGGTCCTTGCGGTCGATCGACATGCCGCCGCCGATCGGCGCCGTCGTGCCGTCGATA
>JBHHTO010000184.1:0-5441 GCA_046753425.1 Rhodothalassiaceae bacterium
GGCAAGCCTGACGCCGCTGCCGGTGCTCGGCGTACCGATCGAGAGCAAGGCGCTCGGCGGGCTCGACAGCCTGCTCTCGATCGTGCAGATGCCCGGCGGCATTCCCGTCGGTACGCTCGCCATCGGCAAGGCCGGGGCGAGGAATGCCGGGCTTCTCGCGGCGGCCATCCTGGCCCTTTCGGATGAGGGAATCGCGGAGCGGCTTGACGCCTTCCGCGCCGCCCAGGCCGAGGCATCGACCGATGTGCCCGACAGCGGCGGGGAGGGCCCGGCCTAGCCGCGAAAGCGGCGGATGAGGCTCGACGTGTCCTGGCGGCCGCCGCCCATCTTCTGCACATCGGCATAGAACTGGTCGACCAGCGCGGTGAGCGGCAGCGAGACGCCCAAACGCCGTGCCTCGGCGAGCACGATCGCCAGATCCTTGCGCATGAGATCGACGGCAAAGCCAAAATCGAACTCGCCGCGCGCCATCGTCGCGGCACGGTTGTCCATCTGCCAGGACTGGGCCGCGCCCCTGGAGATCACATCGACCACGGCGTCGGCATCGAGCCCGGCCTCGAGACAGAAATGGAGCGCCTCAGCAAGCCCCTGCACGATGCCGGCGATGCAGATCTGGTTGACCATCTTCGCCGTCTGACCGGCACCGGCCGGGCCCAGCAAGCGCGCCATCTTTGCATAGGCGGCGATCACCGGCCGCACGCGCGCAAAGGCCGTCTCGTCGCCGCCGGCCATGATGGTGAGCTGGCCATTGACCGCGCCCGCCTCGCCACCCGAGACCGGCGCATCGAGGAAGGCGAGCCCGCGCTGTTCCGCCTCCGCCGCCATCTCCCGCGCGAGTGCGGCAGACGCCGTCGTGTGATCGACGAAGACGGCGCCCGGCTTCATGCCGTCGAAAGCACCCTGCGGTCCGATGCAGACGGCGCGCACATCATCATCGGCGCCGACGCAGGCGAACACGATGTCGGCACCGTCGGCCGCCGCGCGCGGACTTGCCGCGATGCGGCAGTCCGCGGTCCCATGCTCGGCCAGCCAGCGTTCGGCCTTGGCCCGGCTACGGTTGTAGACCGTGACGCGATGCCCGGCCCGGGCCAGATGTCCGGCCATCGGATAGCCCATCACCCCGAGCCCCAAAAAAGAGAGGTTGTCGCCCATCTCCGCCTCGCTAGTCTGTTCCTCGTCCGGATCGCAGCCCGGCCCCGAGCTTTAGGGAGGCCACCGGCGACTGTCCAGACTCGATGCCGCGGATGAGGGGAGGACACCGAAATGGCCGCCGCACGCAAGAGGATCGCTCTCGGGATTCTCACCGGTCTTGTTGCGATGATCCTGCTCGTCGCACTCTTCGCCTGGGTCTATCTGCGCACCTCGCTGCCCGAGACCAGCGGGCGCATCGCGCTCGCCGGCCTGACCGCGCCGGTGACGGTCATTCGCGACGACAACGGCATTCCGCACATCATCGCCGAGAACGAGGCCGACGCCGCCTTCGCGCTCGGCTTCGTCCATGCGCAGGACCGCCTGTGGCAGCTCGAAATGCGGCGACGCGTGGCGAGCGGACGCCTGTCGGAATTCGCCGGCCCCTCGACCGTCGCCACCGACCGCTATCTGCGCACCCTGTCGCTCTATGACCGGGCGCGGAAATCGTGGCCACACCAGAGCCCGGCGGCGCAGACCGTGCTCAAGGCCTATGCCGCCGGGATCAACGCCTATATCGGGAGTCACCGCGGCGCCTGGCCGCCGGAATTCCTCCTCACCGGCGTCCGCCCCGGGCGCTGGACGCCGATCGATTCGCTCGGCTGGCTCAAGATGATGTCGCTCGATCTCGGCGGCAATATGGGCCGCGAGCTGTCACGCCTCGACCTCGCGGGCAGGCTCGATGCGAAACAGCTCGCCGAGTTCTTCCCGCCCTACCCCGGCGACCCTTCGATCCCGCTCCCCGACCTCAAGACGCTGTATGACGGCCTGGACCTCAGCACCGCCTCGGCCTCGGTGCCACCCGGCGCCAACGATCTCGGTCTCGGTTCGAACAACTGGGTCGTCTCCGGCAGCCGCACGAAGAGCGGCAAGCCGCTTCTTGCCAACGATCCGCATCTCGGGCTGACGACGCCGTCCCTGTGGTATCTCGTGCACATGAGGATCGCCGGGCGCAATCTGGTCGGCGCATCGATGCCCGGCGTGCCCGGAATCATCCTCGGTCGCAATGATCATATCGCCTGGGGCTTCACCAATGTGAACCCCGATGTCCAGGACCTCTATCTCGAAAAACTGACCGGGGACGGGAGCGGCTATCTGACACCCGACGGGCCGGAGACCTTCCGCACCCGCGAGGAGACGATCGAGGTCAAGGGTGCACCGCCGGTGACCTTCACCGTGCGCGAGACCCGGCACGGCCCGGTGATCTCGGATGCCCGCGACGACATCCGCGCTGCCTTGCCCGACGGCTATGCACTGGCCCTGCGCTGGACCGCGCTCGCGGAGGATGACACCACGCCGAGCATCGCCACCTCGCTTGCCGAGGCCCGCAATTTCGAGGAGTTCACCGAGGCGCTAAAGGCCTATGTGACGCCGATGCAGAACATGGTCTTCGCCGACGCGGAGGGAAATATCGGCTATATCGCGCCCGGCCGGGTGCCGGTTCGAGCGTCGGAAAACGACACCCATGGTCTCGTCCCCGCTCCGGGCTGGAAGCCGGGCTATGAGTGGACCGGCTATCTGCCCTATGGCGAGCTGCCGCGGCGTTACAATCCCGACGCGGGCTTCATCGCCACCGCCAATGAGAAGATCGTCGGCCCGGACTATCCACATTTCCTGACCAGCGGATGGGCCATGCCCTATCGCGGAGACCGGATCCGCTCCCTGCTCGCCGCCAGCGAGACGCATGATGCGGACAGCATGGCGCGCATCCAGGCGGACGTGCGCTCGACGCTGGCCGACGACCTGCTGCCGCTCATGCTGGCGCATATGAAGGCGCCGCTGCCGGACGCCGTTGCGGCACTCGCCGCCTGGGATCGCGAGATGCGCGTTGAGCGGCCGGAACCGCTCCTGTTCTCGGCCTGGCACCGGCATCTCGCGAAGCGCGTCTATGCCGACGAGCTCGGCGACAAGTTTCCCCGCTATTGGGGGGCAAAGCCCAATTTCCTGCACCGCGTGCTTGCCGGCGACGGTGATTATGCGCGCTGGTGCGACGACGTCACCACGGACCCGGTCGAGACCTGTGACGATACCGTGGCCGCCGCCTTTGCCGACGCCATGGCGGCGCTTGAGGCGCGGCTCGGCGGCGACTGGCAATCCTGGCAATGGGGGACGCTGCACCAGGTGATCCAGCGCCATGAGCCGCTCTCGGAGGTCGCCGCGCTGCGCCCCTTCTTCGAGCTGCGCGCGCCGGCGCCGGGCGGCACTTATACGGTCAATGTCGCCGGGCCGCGCTTTACCGGACCCGATGTCTACAGCTTCCGGCACGCGCCGAGCTATCGCGCCATCTACGACTTCGCGGATCTCGACAAATCCCGCTATGTCATTCCGACGGGCGAATCCGGAAATCCCTTCTCGCCCCATTATGACGACCAGTTCAAGCGCTGGCTGCGTGTCGACTATCTGCAGATCATGACGGCAGATGCGGCGCTTGCAGGCGATCGCCTCGTGCTCGTGCCTGCAACCGAAAATTAACGCGGCGGCGCCAGACTCCGGGCACGCGGCCATCCGTTCCGCCGCCGCGGCGGGGCGGTATGGCCCCTGCGCCCGGAGAGGACCGCGTGGCGAAGAAGGACAATGAACGGCCGATCCTGATCAAGAGGATCAAGAAGACGGGTGGCGGCCATCATGGCGGCGCCTGGAAGGTCGCCTATGCCGACTTCACCACCGCGATGATGGCCTTCTTCATGCTCCTGTGGCTGCTCAACGTCTCCGACAAGAAGACGCTCGAGGGCCTTGCCGACTATTTCACGCCCTCATCGGCGAGCGTCAGCGGCACCTCGGGAGCCGGCAAGCCGCTCGCCGGCACCGTGATGGACACGAGCGGCGCCGTCGGTGCCAGTGCCTCCGTGCTCGAGATCCAGGGCCCGCCGAAGACGACGCAGCAGACCTCGGAGACGCCGGGCGAAGGCCAGACCGACGCCGACGAGGCGAAGTCGGTGTCCATGGATGCGCCGGACAGGAACACCGACAAGGCGCTTGCCATTCTTCAGGACAATCTCCGCCAGGCCATTCAGGAAAGCCCGGAGCTCGCGCGCCATCGCGACCAGATCCTGGTCGAGGAGACGCCGGAGGGCATCCGCATCCAGCTTACCGACAAGGAGGGACGCGCCATGTTCCAGCGGGGAACCGCGCAGTTCTATACCTATGCCAAGCGCATGATGCGGGAGATCGGCGCCATCGTTGCCACCCTGCCGAACCGGGTCTCGATCGTCGGTCATACCGATGCCGACGGCCGCCGCGACAGCGGCGACTATTCGAGCTGGGAGCTGTCCGCCGATCGCGCCAATGCGGCGCGGCGCATCCTCGACCGCACCGGGGTCAGCGACGATCGCATCGCCGAGGTCGTCGGAAAGGCTGCCACCGAACCCCTCTATCCCACCGATCCGACCCGGCCCGAGAACCGGCGCATCACCATCCTCGTGCTGCGCGAAGCCCCCGTGATCGCGCCCAGCGGTGCCAATCGCTAGGCCGCTCGCGCCCACTGGTTCCCGATTGCGAGATCGGTATACTGAAATCACGAAGAACGCCTTTCGGGGGGATGCAAGTCACCGCCTATGACCGCCGTCGATCCCAGCCTGCAGATGTGGCTCACATTTGCGATCATCCTCCTTGGCATGGCGCTTTACGCCATCGAGCGGATTCCGATGGAAGCGACCTCGCTCGGAATCATCGTCGCCTTCCTGCTGCTCTTTCATTTCCTGCCGGTCGGGGATCCCGCCCTCACCACGCGTACGCTCGTTTCCGGCTTTGCCGACCCTGCCCTGCTTTCCATTCTCGGTCTCCTCGTCATGGGCCAGGCGCTGGTCATGTCCGGCGCGCTCGACGAGCCGGTGCGGCGTCTCCTCGGCCCCGCCATGACCTCGCCACGCAAGGTGCTCTACGGCATCCTTCTCGTGGTCATGCTGTTTTCCGGTTTCATCAACAACACGCCGGTGGTTGCGATCTTCATCCCGATCCTCAGCGCACTCGCGGCCCGGCTCAAGATCAATCCGAGCCGGGTCATGATCCCGCTCTCCTATGCCGCCATCCTCGGCGGCAATCTGACGCTCATCGGTTCGAGCGTGAATCTGCTCGTCGCCGGCGTCTATGCCCAGATCACGGGCGAGCATCTCGGCTTCTTTTCGATCACGCTGCCAGGTCTCCTTCTCGGCGCCGTCGGCTTCATCTATGTCGCTTTCATCTCTCCCCTTCTGCTCAAGGACCGGGCCACAATGGCCTCGCACTTCGAGAGCTCTTCAAAGCAGTTTCTGGTA
>JBHHTO010000185.1:0-5435 GCA_046753425.1 Rhodothalassiaceae bacterium
TCAGGGACGGACGCGCGCTTCGGCGTGAGCCGCGCCGACGGCTATCTTGGCGTCATGATCGACGACCTTGTGACGCGCGGCGTGAGCGAACCGTATCGCATGTTCACGAGCCGCGCCGAATACCGGCTGCACCTGCGCGCCGACAATGCCGACCAGCGGCTGACGGAAAAGGGCATCGCCTGTGGCGCGGTGTCGGGCGCGCGCGCGACACGCTTCCGGCGGCGGATGGCGGCGCTGGCGGCGGCACGGGCGGCGCTTGCGGATTGCCGCATCAGCCCCGATGAGGCGGCCCGACACGGTGTCGCGCTCAATCGCGACGGCCGCCTGCGCGATGGCCTCGAGCTGCTCGCCCATCCCGGGATCGGGCTCGCCGATCTGCAGCGAATCTGGCCCGAAAGGCTCGCGCGAATCGCCCCCGACATCGCCGGGCAGATTGCCATCGAGGCCACATACAGCCGCTATCTGCGGCGTCAGGAGAAGGATATCGAGGCCTTTCGCAAGGACGAGTCGATTGCCATTCCGGGCGATCTCGACTTCACCGAGGTCGCCGGCCTGTCGACGGAGGTCCGCGAAAAATTCGCCGCCGCCCGGCCCGCGACGCTGGGCGCCGCGGGTCGCATCGCCGGGGTCACGCCGGCGGCCCTGACGGCCCTTCTCGTGCATCTGAGACGGCGCCAGCGGAGCGCGGCGTGAGGGTCGACCGAGCGGCATTTCTCGAGGCTGTCGCGGTTTCACGTGAAACACGCGAACGGCTCGATCGCTATGCGGCGCTTCTTGCGAAGTGGCAGACGAAGCTCAATCTCGTCGGGCCTGCGACCCTGCCGCAGCTCTGGGTGCGGCATTTTCTCGACTCGGCCCAGATCCTCGACCTCGTCGCTGCGCACCGACCTGGCGGCTTGCCCGCGCGCTGGGTCGATCTTGGCAGCGGCGCCGGCTTTCCTGGCCTCGTCATCGCCCTTCTGGGCGGCGGCCCTGTCGAACTGGTGGAAAGCGACGCCCGCAAGTGCAGCTTCCTGCGGCAGGTGATCGCCGCAACCGACGCCCCGGCCCGCGTGCACCAGGCGCGAATCGAGACGATCACGGATCTGTGGCCCGATCTCGTCGTCGCGCGCGCGCTCGCACCGCTGCCACGTCTCCTGCCGCTCGCCGCCCGGCTGTGCGCGCCGGAAAGCGAAATCTGGCTCCTCAAGGGCGCCCATGTCGAGGAGGAATTGACCCGCTGCCCGCAATCCTGGACATTCGATCTTGAGTCCTTTCCGAGCCGAACCGGGCCGGGGGCACGAATCCTGCGCATACGGAATCTGGAAGGCATTGATGAATAAAGAGAAAACATCACGCACAGGGAATAAGCCGCGAATCCTCGCGGTGGCCAACCAAAAGGGCGGCGTCGGCAAGACGACAACGGCGATCAATCTCGCCACCGCGCTCGCCGCGATCCGCAAGCAGGTGCTGGTCATCGACCTCGATCCGCAGGGCAATGCGTCGACCGGACTCGGTATCGACCGGATGGCGCGCAAGCTGTCGTCCTACGACCTGCTCGCGGGCACCGCGACGCTTGCCGAGGCGACCGTGCCGACTGCGATTCCGGGGCTTTCCATCGTGCCGGCGACGGTCGATCTATCGGGAGCCGAGGCCGAGCTGGTGACCGAGGAACGGCGCAGCTTCCGGCTCCGCCAGGCAATCGAGGGCGCAGCCGGGCTCGCCGGCTATGACTATGTGCTGATCGATTGCCCGCCCTCGCTGTCTCTGCTGACGCTGAATGCGCTGTCGGCCGCACAGGCGGTGCTCGTCCCCCTGCAATGCGAGTTCTTCGCCCTTGAGGGGTTGTCGTTGCTGCTGCGGACCGTCGAACGGGTGCGTGCCCAGTTCAATCCCGGCCTCGAGATCGCCGGTATCGTGCTCACCATGTTCGATCGCCGCAACCGGCTCTCGGACCAGGTGGCGCAGGATGTCCGCGACTATATGGGCGAGGCCGTCTTTCGCACCGTCATTCCGCGGAATGTGCGGGTTTCGGAGGCCCCGAGCCACGGCAAGCCGGCCCTTCTCTATGATCACCGCTGCACCGGCAGCCAGGCCTATATGCGGCTGGCAAGCGAGATGTTGCGGCGTGACAGAAAGGCGGTGGCGGCATGAGCGGCGATACGCCTTCGCGGCGCCGCGGCCTCGGGCGCGGTCTCTCGGCGCTGATGGGCGATTTTCCGCCCGAGCCCGCTGCGGCCGCGGCCGTGGCCGGTGACGTCATGACGGCGCCGATCGCGGCGCTCGCCCCCAATCCGTTCCAGCCGCGCCAGCATTTCGACCCCGGGGAACTCGACGCCCTTGCCAGCTCGCTGCGCGAGGTCGGGCTGTTGCAGCCGATTCTCGTGCGCCCGGCGAAAGAGGGCGGCGCCGGCGGAATCCTCTATGAGATCATCGCCGGCGAGCGCCGCTGGCGGGCGGCGCAGAAGGCGGGATTGCACGAGGTGCCGGTGGTCGTCCGCGATCTCGATGACGGGGCCGCGCTCGAGGCCGCGATCATCGAGAATGTGCAGCGCCACGACCTGTCGCCGATCGAGGAGGCGGCCGGTTACCGGCGTCTGATCGACGAATTCGGCCATCGCCAGGAAGACATCGCCCGCACCATCGGCAGGTCGCGCAGCCACATCGCCAATCTGCTGCGCCTGCTCTCCTTGCCCGACGCGGTGCAAAAGATGGTCGACGACGGCCGGCTGACGATGGGGCACGCCCGCGCGCTCGTCGGTCTGGCGAATGCCGAGGAGCTGGCGCGCCGTATCCTCGCCAGCGGCGCCAGCGTGCGCGAAGCCGAGGCATGGGCCGCCCGGGCGCGCGCCGGCGACGGTGGCAAGCGTTCTTCCCGGCGCCCGGCAAAGGATGCCGACACGCGGGCCCTCGAGGCCGACCTTGCCAGCGCGCTCGGGCTTGCGGTCGATATCCGTCATCGCGGCGAGCGCGGGGGCGCGCTGACCATCCGCTATCGCAGCCTCGAACAGCTCGACGCCCTTTGCCAAAAGCTGCTGGCGCGGCGCCAGGCGTGACCGCGCGCGCTCAGCGCCGGCTGCTGCCGCCGGCCGCCGAGGCGGCGAGCGCGAGACAGGTGCGGGCGCAGATCGTCGCCGCCGGCATGTCGCTCGTCTTGCAGTCGGCCTCGGCCTCGAGCGTCCGGTCGAGCGCCGCCCGGACGCGGGCCGCCGGCCAGCGTGCGAGATCGCGTACGAAGCGGTCGCGGTCGCGGAAGAACAGGCGCGGCACGAGACAGCCGAGAGCCTCCTCGCGGGAGAGGCCGGCCGCCATATGGCCGAGCACGAGGTCGATCTGCTGGAGGCGACGGGCAAGCAGGCGGAGGATCGCCAGCGGCTGCTCGCCAACCGCAAAGGCCTTGTCCAGATAGCGATCGACCGCGGCCAGATCTCCCGCCGTCACCGCCGCCACGAGGTCAAAGACGGTGCTCGACGCGATATCGCCGATCACCGCGCGGACATCGGCGAGCGAGATCCGGCGCGCGGCGTCACCCGTCTTGAACAGCACCAGTTTCTCGATCTCCTGTCGTGTCGCGGCGCGATCCTGGCCAAGCTGCGAGCAGAGATAGTCGCGTGCCGCGGAATCGATCGCAAGTCCGGCGGCGGCCAGGCTTTCGTCGATGAGGTGGCCCAGCGCGTCCGGAGAATCGGTGTAACAGGCAATGGCGAGAAGATCCGGCACTTTTTCGAAGACTGTGCGCAGGGCATGGCGCGGCGCGAGCGCGCCGGCACGGATGAGAAGGAAGGCGTCGCCCGGGGTCTCGAGGGCGGCGGCCACGATCGCGCCGAGACCGCTCGTGGCCTCGCTGCCGAGATCGAGCAGCACGAGACGCCGGCCTCCGGTCATCGACAGGGCGCCCAGGGCGTCGGCGAGTGCCGCGGGGTCGGCCTTGATCTCGGCCGCCGAGAGGCGGCTGACGCGGAACGGATCGTCCGGGTCGTTGACGACCTGCCGGGCAATGACATCCGCGCGCTCGCGCACGAGTCCCTCGTCGCGACCATAAAGGAGCGCGCCGCGGCAATCCCCGGGAAGCGACCGCAGGGTCTGCGCGAGGGCTCTAGCGCCGACCTTGACCATTGTCCACAGCCTTGCCCGCAGCCTGTCGGAAATGGCGCGCGAGATGCGCCGCAATCCGTTGCGCCAGCATCGCGCTGGCGCGGCTGCGGGCGTCGCGCTGGGCCGAGATGTTCGCGAAATCCGACTGCACGACGTCATAGGAGGACGCGGCGTCCGTTTCGGCCTCGATCACCCAGCTGTCGGTCGCCAGGTCGCGCAGGCGGTAGCGCGCGTGCAAGCGCAACCGCTCGCGCGTCACCGCGCGGTCGGAGCGGAAGGCGAAGCCCTCGACCTGTTCGTCGAGATCGAATTCCAGACGATAGCGCGCCGCCGCGGGATAACCGCGCGGCGTCAGCATCGCGATCAGATGATTGCGCAATTCCTGCCCCACACGGTCGCGCGCCGACGCCACCTCGACCGTCGCCAGGGCCTTGGGCACATCGCTTCCGGCCGCCGCCGCCCCCGTGCCGGCCGGTGCATAGAGCGGGCTGAAGCCGCAGCCGCCGAGAAGAAGGCAGAAAAGGAGGGCAACCAGAATGCGCATCATCTCAGACCACGAAATTGACGATGCGGTTGGGCACCACGATCACCTTGCGCACCGGACGCGAGCCCAGCGCACGGGCCACCTTCTCCGAAGCGCGGGCCGCCGCTTCCACGGCCTCGCGGTCGGCATCCTTCTCGATTTCGATGGTCTCGCGCAGCTTGCCGCCGACCTGGACGGCGATCGTCACCCGATCCTCGGCGATGAGCGCGGGGTCGAAGGCGGGCCAGGCCTGCTCGGCGAGCATGTCGGCATGGCCCAGCCGCGCCCACAGCTCCTCCGCGATATGCGGCATCATCGGCGCGGTCAGCCTGACCAGGGTCTCCAGCGCCTCGCGGTAGACAGCGCCGGCGATGCGCGGCAGGTCGACGCCGGCGATCGCGTTGGCAAGCGCGTGAATGTGGGCCACCGCCCGATTGAGGCGCAGCGCCTCGATGTCGGTCCCGACATCGCGGATCGTGCGGTGTACGATCCGGCGCAGATCCCGGTTGTCGGCATCGAGACTGTCGGGGATCGCTCTTTCCGGCGGCGGCAGGCAGTCGAGCGCACCGGTGACCAGCCGCCACAGCCGCTGGGTGAAGCGCCAGGCGCCCTCGATTCCAGCCTCGGTCCAGACGCAGTCGCGCTCGGGCGGGCTGTCGGAGAGCATGAACCAGCGCGCCGTGTCAGCGCCGTAGTGCTCGATGATGTCGTCGGGATCGACAACATTCTTTTTCGACTTGCTCATGCTCTCGACGCGCACCGGCGTCACCTTGAGCCCGCTGTCGCGGCGGATCAGCGTTCCATCGTCGCGCCCCTCGACGAGATGCGGAAAGACCCA
>JBHHTO010000186.1:0-5418 GCA_046753425.1 Rhodothalassiaceae bacterium
CGTCACGCTCGCCCTTGACGCTGGCAAGGCTGGCCGAGAGCTGCGCCACGCTTTCTCTCAGATCGGCATTGGCCTTGCGTTCGAGCGACAGGAGGTCGCCGAGCTCCGCCACATGCGCCCGCAACTGCTCGAGCGCGGCGTCGCGGCCGGAGAGCGCATTGCCGAGAAAGAACTGCGCCAGTGCAAAGAGCGAGAGCAGGAAGACGAGCACGAGAAGAAGCGTCGACAGGGCATCGACGAAACCGGGCCAGGTGTCGTCGCTGCCCGCAGTCCGCCGCGACAGGCGCAGGCTCATGTCGCGCTGTCCCCGCCGCCACCCGCCCGACGCTGTTCGAGCGCAGTGGCGAGCGTGCGCGCGAGCAGCTTGATCTCCGAGCGCAAGGTCTCCATCGACCAGGTCGCGGCCTCGCTCTGGGCCTCGATGAGGCGCTTCATGTGAAGGTCGATATTGCGCAAATGCTCGCGGGAGCTGTCGTCAAGCCGCACCTCGGCGACGGCCTCGAGACGCTCGCCGAGGCGCTCGAGCAGCGCCTGCGTCTTTGCCTCGGCTTGTGCGAGCCGCTGGCCGATCACCTCGTCGGTGCGCAGGCGTTCCCCGAGCGCGGCAAGCCCCTCGGCAAGCCGCAACAGCGCCTCATCGCTCTCCTGGCGCCGCGCTTCCGCGCTCTCGAGGGTGCGCGTCAAGCGCTCGATTCCCTCGGCGGTCTGCTCGACGAGCGCATGGAGAAAGGCGCCGGTGGCCATGCCATCGGACTCCTCTCCCGCCGCAAGCCTGCCACCCGATGTGACCCGCGCCACGGTCGACAGCCAGTCCTCGAGATCGTTGTAGAAGCGGTTCTGGGCCTGCGCCGACTGCAGGTCGAGAAAACCGAGGACAATGGAACCGGCAAGGCCGAAGAGGGATGAGGAAAAGGCAACCGCCATGCCATTGAGCGGCGCGCCGAGCCCCGATTTCAGGGCATCGAACATGAGCCCGATATCGGTGGTCTCGACGCTGAGGCCACGGATCGTCTCGCCGATCGCCGCCAGCACCGCGAGCAGCCCCCAGAATGTGCCGAGCAGGCCAAGAAAGACGAGCAGGCGCGTGAGATAGCGCGAGATTTCGCGTCCCTCCTCGAGCCGCGCCGCAACCCCGTCGAGCAGCGTGCGCATCGACAGCGCGGTCATCCGCAGGCCGTCCTGCTCGACCCCGTCTCCCAGCATGGCCGCAAGCGGTCGCAGCAGCCGGGGCGCGTGACCGGCCGCCGGCTCGCCCTTGCGATAGGCGCGCAGCCAGGCAAGCTCGGGCCGCAGCATCAGCACCTGGCGAAAGCTGTAGCCGATGCCGAGCAGGAGCACGGCGGCGATGATTCCGTTGAGCCAGGGATTGGCAAGAAAGGCCTCGCTCAGGGGCTCGGCGAGCACGGCGGCGAGCACCGCGACCGCGGCCACGAAGGCCACCATGCGATTGAGAAATCGCCTCTGTCCCGACATCGGCGCACCTCTTGCCAGTAAAGCTCCAGCCAGCCGCCACTTTGGCACAATCGGTCTAGGCGATGAAAGTGCCGCGAATGAGGCAGCGGTTACTGGGGGGCGTCGGCACTCCTGGTGGCCGCCTTTTCTATATGGACGCGGCCCTCGCCCGCAAGGACGCCGTCCTCACCATGGGGCAGGGCCGTGAGATCGATGCGCTCGATCGATATGCCTTCCCGCACCAGCAAGGCACGCACCATGAGCGCGCGGGTGAGCGACAGTCGCAGGGCGTCCTCCGCGCTGCGCCCGGTGGTGTCCGTTGAGGCGACGATGCTGATCCGCTCCGATCCTTCGCGCAGGCGCCGCGCCAGCCGCGACAGGGCGTTCGCCTCGGCGCGGGTGAGGGCGGTACGGTCGTCCACGAAGTGGAGATCGAGCGGCTGCAGCGGCAAGGTGAAGCGGTCGATCGGTGCGAGCGCGGCATTGATGTCGCGCGCGGTCATGGGATCCCGGTCGTCGCTCTCGCCCGGCGCACCCGCATCGCTGTCTTCGGCGGGCGGCGGCGCCAGCGATTCCATGGGCACCGGCTTCGGCACCTCGTGCGCCGGCGGCTTCGGACGCAAGGGCCAGCCGACCGGCTCGTCCGCCTGTTGCGCGGCCGCCGGCCCGGAAACGAGGAGGGCGGCAAGCGAGACGAGGCGGAGGAGCGGAGTGGTCATGACGCGCGCTTCTGTTCCCTGGCGACGGCCTTGAGACGCTTGAGCATCTGTGCGTGGATCTGGTCATTGGCGGCGAGAATGCCACCGGTCTCGAAGATTCGCCGCCCGCCCTCGAGGTCGCTGACGAACCCGCCCGCCTCGCGGATGAGCAGGATGCCGGCCGCCATGTCCCATGGCGCGAGACCGTTTTCCCAGAAGCCGTCAAAGCGCCCGGCGGCGACATAGGCGAGGTCAAGCGACGCGGCGCCGAAGCGGCGCACGCCCGCGACCTCATGCATGAAGGATTCGAGCTCGGCCAGAAAGCGCGCATGGCCACGGCGTCCCTTGAAGGGAATGCCGGTGGCGAGAAGGGCTGTCGCAAGCGTCGCGCGGGCCGAGACACGAAGACGCTGGTCATTGAGGAAGGCACCGCGGCCACGGTCGGCCCAGAAAAGTTCCTCGCGCAAGGGGTCATAGATGATCCCGGCGACGATATCGCCGCGTTCCTCGGCGGCAATCGCGATCGCCCAGTGCGGCAGGCCGTGAAGATAGTTCGTCGTCCCGTCGAGCGGGTCGACGATCCAGCGGCTGTCCGCCTCCTTGCCCGCGATGGCGCCGCGTTCCTCCATCAGAAAGCCGAAATCGGGCCGTGCCCGGTGCAGCTCCTCATAAAGGATCTGCTCCGCACGCCGGTCGGCCTCGCTCACGAAATCCGCCGGTCCCTTGCGTGAGACCTGGAGCTGCTCGACCTCGCCGAAATCGCGCCGGAGCCCCCGCGAAGCCTTCATCGCGGCCGAGACCATGACATTCACGAGGGGCGAGCGGCGGGACATCAATCGGCCCGCTTCACATAGGTCGAGTCCGCGGTCGCCACCAGAATACGGTCGCCCTCGCTGATGAAGGGCGGCACCATCACCCGGACACCGTTCTCCATGATCGCCGGCTTGTAGGAGGAGGCCGCGGTCTGGCCCTTCACCACCGGCTCGGTCTCGCGGACCGTGAGGGCGACCTGCTCGGGGAGATGCACGCCGAGCGGCTTGCCCTCATAGAGATCGAGATCGACCTCCATGCCATCGCTCAGATAGACCGCCTGCTCGCCGATGTCCTCTTCCGGCAGGCTGATCTGCTCGTAGCTTTCGAGGTCCATGAAGGTGAACATGTCGCCCTCGCGGTAGAGGAACTGGAACTTCTTCTGGTCCAGCCGCACGCGCTCGACCTTCTCCGACGAGCGGAAGCGCTCGTTGAGCTTGGTGCCATCAAGGAGATTCTTGAGCTCCACCTGGAGATAGGCGCCGCCCTTGCCGGGCTGGGTGTGCTGGATCTTCACCGCCCGCCAGAGCGAGCCCTTGTGCTCGATCACATTGCCGGGGCGGATGGCATTGCCGTCGATCTTCATGACTGTCTTTTCTTTGCTGCTGCCGTGGCGGCCTTGGCCGGATTTGCGGGGCTGCTTTAGCAGAGGCGCACGACGGGTTCAATCGGCGCCGCGGCGCCCGTCGCCGTATATGCCCCTGCCGGCTTGCCCGGCAGCGGCCTCTCGCATAGATTTCCAAGGGGGAGGGAGAGCCTGTCATGTTCGACAAGCTGAGGGCGGACCTGGCGCACGCCCGCACGGTGAACCACAAATCGATGTCCGGTCCCGGCGCCTGGCTGTGGAGCCTCTTCCATCTCGGAACCTCGGCGGTCATCGTCTACCGCTTCGGCAACTGGGCGTGGCGTCTCCGCGTCCCGGTCCTGCGCGAAATCCTGCTCGGCGTCTATTTCGCCCTCAAATTCACCAACCAGATGACCACCGGCGTCAATATCCCGGTCACAGCCGACATCGGGCCGGGGCTCGTCGTGCACACCTGGAACGGCGTCTATCTGCCCAATTGCCGCATCGGCCGGAACGCCTATTTCCAGCATGGCGTGGTCGTCAACTATGCCTGCAAGGGCATCGGCGACGACGTCTATTTCGGCCCCGGGGCGAAGGTCATCCGCGAGGTCCGGATCGGTGATCGCGCACGCATCGGCGCCAATGCGGTGGTGATCTCCGACGTGCCCGACGACTGCACCGCCGTCGGCGTTCCGGCGCGCATCATTCCCAACCGGGATCAGGATTGAGCCGAACCATCCGGGTCCGCGCGATCGATCGCCTCATTGAGGGCACGGATCGCGGCGGCAGGCCCCTCGGGGTGGTCCCAGACACAGGACGAGACAGCGAGGAAGTCGGCGCCGGCGGCGACGAGCGGGGCGCAGTTCTCCGCCGTGATGCCGCCGATGGCGACAGATGGCAGCTCCGCGATCTCCGACCACCAGCGCAGGATCTCCGGGTCCGCCTGCTCGGTCTCCGTCTTGGTCGTCGTCGGATAGAAGGCGCCGAAGGCGACATAATCGGCGCCTGCCTCGCCGGCCTCGAAGGCGGCATGGCGCGAGGCCCGGCAGCTCACCCCGATGTCCTTGTCATGGCCGAGCAGACGCCGCGCCTCGGCAAGGCTCGCATCCTCGGGGCCAAGATGGACCCCGTCGGCACCGGCGGCGGCGGCGAGATCGGGGCGGTCATTGATGAGAAAGGCGGCATCATGTGCATGCGCGATCGGCATCAGCCGCTTCGCCGCCGCGAGCACCTCCGCGTCCCCGGCGCCCTTGAGGCGGAGCTGCACGCAAGCGATATCGCCGCCGGAGAAGGCGGCCTCAAGGCGTCGGGCAAACGCGTCGAGGTCGATCCGCGGCGGCGTCAGCAGATAGACCCGGCAACGCGCGCCGGTCACGCCTTGCCCTTGTAGATGTCGATGATCTCCCCGAGCATGGCGAGCGCTTCGTCGCGCGGCCGCTGGAAGGTGTTGCGGCCGATGATCGAGCCGTTTCCGCCGCCGTCGCGAATGGCGCGGGCATCGTCGAAGACGCTCGCCGCACCCTTCCTGGCGCCGCCCGAGAAGACGACGATGCGGCGGCCGTCGAGAACCGACTGCATGACGTGCCTGACGCGTGCCGCCTGGCTCGAAAGGTCGACGCCCGCGGCCTCGTAGGCCGCCTTCGCCTCGGGCTGTTCGAGATGATCGCTGGGCAGCTTGACCTTGATGATGTGCGCGCCCGCGAGCGCTGCCATGTGCGCCGCATAGGCGCAGACATCAAGGGCGGTCTCGCCGGCCTTCGAAAGCTTGCCGCCGCGCGGATAGCTCCACACCACGACGGCGAGTCCGACCGCCTTCGCCTCCGCAGCGAGCTCGCGCAGCTCCTCGAGCATCTCGTTGAAATGCTCCGAGCCGGGATAGATGGTGAAGCCGAT
>JBHHTO010000187.1:0-5395 GCA_046753425.1 Rhodothalassiaceae bacterium
CGCACGGCTGCAACATGGCGCCGGACAAGATCCATCTCGTGATCAATGGCAAGCTTTCGCCCACCTGCACCGTGATCGACGTGCGCCGCCTGCCCGATCTCTTCGCCGACAAGATCAAGCCGCGCGATGCCGTGGTCGCCGAGCCCGAGCTCGGCCTCGGTCCGCTCCACACCGCGTTCGACGGCAAGGGCAACGCCTTCACCACGCTGTTCATCGACAGCCAGGTGGCGATGTGGAACATCGAGAAGGCGGTGCGCGCATTCGCCGGCGAGCAGGTCGATCCGATCATCCAGAAGATCGACGTCCACTATCAGCCCGGGCACAATCACACCTCCATGGGCGAGACCAGGGAGGCCGACGGCAAGTGGCTGGTGTCCCTGAACAAGTTCTCGAAGGACCGGTTCCTCAATGTGGGGCCGCTCAAGCCCGAGAACGATCAGCTGATCGACATCTCGGGCGGCCGGATGGAGCTTGTTCATGACGGGCCGACCTATTGCGAGCCGCATGACTGCATCATCGTGCGGGCCGATATCGTCAATCCCCGCGCCATCTTCAGCCGCGATGATCCCTATTTCGCGGTCGAGCGCGAATGGGCGAAGGAGGACGGGGTCGATCTCGAGACCGCGGCGACCGTGGTGCGCAAGGGGCCGAACAAGGTCCGGGTCTATATGCACTCGGTGGCGCCGACCTTCTCCCTGAGTGAGTTCAAGGTGAAGGAGGGCGACGAGGTGACCATCATCATCACCAATATCGATGATGTCGACGACCTCACCCACGGCTTCACCCTTGGCCGTCACGGCATCGCGCTCGAGATCGCGCCGCAGGAGACGACCTCGGTGACCTTCGTCGCCGACCGGCCGGGCGTGCACTGGTACTATTGCCAGTTCTTCTGCCATGCCCTGCACATGGAGATGCGCGGGCGCATGCTGGTCGAGCCGCGCAAGGCCTGAGGAGGCAGGACTTGCGCCTTGGACTCAACAGCCTGGTGCTGGCGGCGGGGCTCGTCCTCGCCGCCGGCGTTGCCGCGGCCCGCACCCTCGTGGTCAACCCCGACACCTTTGGGGCGGCGCTCGCCGCGGCGGCGCCGGGCGACGTGCTGCGGCTCGCGCCCGGTCGCTATCGCGGCAATTTCCGCATCGCCGTTCCGCTCACGCTCGAGGGCGAGGCGGGGGCGGTGCTCGACGGCGGCGGCCATGGCCGGGTCATCGAGGTGGCGGCCGCCGATGTCACGATCCGCGGGCTCACCGTCAGCGGCTCGGGCAGCTCGCTTGAGGCCGAGGACAGCGGCATCTTTCTCACGCCGGAGGCGGTCCGCGCCGTTGTCAAGGGCAACAGGCTCGAGAACAATCTCATCGGCGTCTATATCAAGGGTGCGCGCGATGCGCTGGTGGATGAGAATGTGATCGTCGGCCGCCGCGATCCGCACATGAACGCGCGCGGCAACGGTGTGCAGCTTTGGAATGCGCCGGGCGCAGTGGTGCGCGGCAACGATGTCCGCTATGGCCGCGACGGCATCTTCACCACGACGAGCCGGGACAACCGCTTTCTCGACAACCGCTTCCGCGATCTCCGCTTCGCCGTCCATTACATGTATACAGAAGACAGCGAGGTCGCCGGCAATCGCTCGGAGGGCAATCATGTCGGCTATGCGCTGATGTATTCGCGCCGCATCCATGTGCACGACAATCTCTCGCGCCGCGACCGCGATCACGGAATCCTCCTCAACTATGTTCTCGACTCCGAAATCACGCGCAATGCGGTCGTCGACGGTGGCGGCAAATGCGTCTTCATCTACAATGCCAATATCAATCGCATCACCGACAACTGGTTCGAGCGCTGCCGCATCGGTATCCATTTCACCGCCGGCTCGGAGCGCAATATCGTCAGCGGCAATGCGTTTGTCGGCAATCGCGTGCAGGTGAAATATGTCGGCACGCGGCTGCTTGACTGGTCCCACGAGGGCCGCGGCAACTACTGGAGCGACGATCCCAATTTCGATCTCGACGGTGACGGTATCGGCGATCGCCCCTATCGGCCGAACGGTCTCGTCGATCATGTCCTGTGGGCGCATCCCGAGGCCAAGCTTCTGATGAAGAGCCCGGCACTCGGTCTTCTTCGCGTGGCGCAGGAGCGACTGCCGCTGCTTTATCCCGGCGGGGTCGTCGACACGGCGCCGCTGATGCGTCCGAGCCGCCCGCCCATTCTCGAGCCGGAGGCCCGGTCATGACCCCCGCGGCCCGGCTCGAGGATGTCCGCAAGCGCTTCCGGGCGACGGTGGCGCTCGATGGTGTGACGCTCGACATTCCTGCCGGCCAGTGCCTCGCGCTCGTTGGCCACAATGGCTCGGGGAAATCGACCCTGATCAAGACCTTGCTCGGCTTCGTCCATCCCGATGACGGGCGGGTCGCGGTTCTCGGGCGCCCGCCGCAAGGCCGCGCGAGCGCCCGCGCCGCGGGGCTCGTCGGCTATGTGCCGGAGAATGTGGCCTTCGACCCCGGCATGAGCGGGCGCGAGGTGATGCGTTTCTATGCCCGACTCAAGCGCGTCCCCGTGTCCGGGACCGCAGCCCTTCTCGCCGAGGTCGGGCTTGCGGCTGATGCCGACCGCCCGGTGCGGCAGTATTCGAAGGGCATGCGGCAGCGGCTGGGACTGGCGCAGGCGCTCCTCGGCGCGCCGCGACTGCTGCTGCTTGACGAGCCGACGACCGGGCTCGACCCGGCCGGGCGGCGCCTCGTCTACGATATCGTGGCACGGGAGAAGCGCGCCGGGGCGGCGGTTCTTCTCTCTTCGCACGCGCTCGACGAGATCGAGAACGAGGTCGACCGCGTCGCCATGCTCGCGCGCGGCCGCCTGCTCGCCGCGGGAACACTGGCCGAAATCGCGGCGAAGGTCGACGCCGGCACCCGCATCCGGGTCGAGATCACGCCCTGCCACAGCGGCGAGGTGATGGCGGTGCTGCCGCCGGGGGTGGAGGTCAAGGCGCTTTCCGACGAGCGACTCGTTATCACCTGCGCAAAAGCCGACAAGAAGGCCGTGCTCGAAGCCCTTCTCGCGCTCGGCGCCACGGTGCGCGATGTCGAGGTGCCCGGACCCTCGCTGCACGCGCTCTATGCCGCCCTTCTGGAGGCGAGGGAGGAGCCATGAACGCCGCATATGTCATCGCTTCACAGGAGATCGCCAATGGTTTCCGCAACCGTTGGGTTCTCGGGGCATGCCTCCTGATGATCCTCTTCTCGCTGGCGCTCGCCACGCTTGGCAGTGCGCCGGTGGGGGTCGTCGGGGCACGACCGTTCGCGGTGCTCGTGGTGAGCCTTGCCTCGCTCTCGACACTGCTCGTGCCGATGCTGGCGCTGCTGCTCGCGCATGACGCCATTGTGGGGGAGGCCGAGCGCGGCACGCTCGCGCTCACCCTTGCCTATCCGGTCAGCCGCCGCGCCTTTCTCCTCGGCAAGTTCATGGGCCATCTGGCGATTCTCGCGCTCGCCATCATCGCCGGCTTGGGCACCGCCGCAGCGCTCCTTGTCTGGCGTGGGGCCGTGCTCGACGGAGACGCGGCGGCGCTCGCGCAACTCGCCCTGAGCGCGCTTCTCCTTGGCGCGGCCTTTCTCGCTCTCGGCTATGTCGCCTCGAGCCTGGTGCGCGAGCGCACGACGGCGGCGGCCATTGCGATCGGGCTCTGGCTCGTCCTCGTGCTTGTCTACGACCTCGCCTTTCTCGCCCTCCTCGTCGATGCCGGCGAGGCGATCCCGAGAACGCTCGTCGCCGCTGCGATCGCCGCCAACCCGGTTGACGCCTTCCGCCTCATCAATCTCGGCATGAACGAGGCGACAGCGCTCATATCCGGCATGGAGGCGGCGGGACGGGCGATCGGGCTTTCGCCTGCGACGCTCTACGGGGCGCTCCTTGCCTGGCTTTTCGCCGCCCTCGGCCTCGGCTGGGCCCTCTTTCGCCGCCGGGAGCTTTGAGCCATGCGTCGCCTGACAAGTCTTCCTGGTCTTCTTGGCCTGCTTCTCCTCGCCGCCTGCGGCGGGCCGGGCGAACAGCAGGCCCCACCGCCACCGGCGCCGTTAACGCGCGATGCAGTCGGGTATTTCTGCGGCATGATCGTCGTCGATCACGAGGGCCCCAAGGCGCAGATCCACCTGCGCGGGCAAGAGGAACCGCTCTTCTTCACTTCGGTGCGCGACGCCGTCGCCTTCACCCGCCTGCCCGACGCGCCGCACGACATCGTGGCCTTCTATGTCCACGATATGGCACGCGCGCAAAGCTGGGAGCATCCCGGCGATGAGGCCTGGATGGAGGCGGAGAAGGCCTTCTATGTTATCGGCAGCGACCGCCGTGGCGGCATGGGCGCGCCCGAGGCGGTGCCGTTCTCGAGCCGCGAGGCGGCAGAGCGCTTCGTCGCCCAACATGGCGGGCGCATTGTCCGGCTCGACGGCATCCCGCGCGATTATGTGCTCGGCACGGACGCGGACGAGCAGGGAGACGCACCATGACTGGCAGCCGGCCGACACGGCGAACCCTCCTCATCGCGGCCTGCGCGACCGCTCTTGCTGCGAGCCCGGCGGCGGCATTTGCGCGCACACCGCGGCTTTATCGCTGGCGCGGGATGGTGCTCGGCGGCGAGGCGACGCTGCTTCTCGGCACGCCCACCCCCGGGGAGGCCGAGCAGCTTGCCGTGCGCTGCCGGGCGGAAATCACGCGGCTCGAGCGCATTTTCAGCCTCTACCGCCCGGATTCGGCGCTGGTTCGCCTCAACGCCGCGGGGCGTCTCGCTGCGCCGCCGCCCGAAATGCTGGACCTGCTGGCGCTCTCACGGCGGCTGTGGGAGGCGAGCGGCGGTGCCTTCGACCCCTCGATCCAGCCGCTCTGGCAGGCCTGGAGCAGCGGCGACCGGCGCCAGGTCGAGGCCGCCCGGGCCCTCGTCGGCCTGGACAAGGTGATCTTCGATCCGCGCGCCGTGCGCTTCGCCCGGGCCGGCATGGCACTGAGCTTCAACGGCATCGCGCAGGGCTTCATCACCGACCGGGTGACGGAGCTTCTTGCGCGTGAGGGTCTTGGCCATGCGCTGGTCTCGCTCGGTGAGACACGGGCGCTCGGCACCCGGCCCGACGGCACTGCCTTCGCAGTCGCGATCGAGGTCCCGGAGGAGCGCGCGGCGGCACCGACGCTCGCTCTCGGCGACGGCGCGGCGCTCGCCGTCTCCGCACCCGCGGCGACGGTCATTCCCGGCAGCGGCGGCGCGACGCATCTCCTCGACCCGCGCACCGGCATCCCACTGACGGAACGACGCCTCGTGGTCGTGCTGGCTCCGACGGCGACCAAGGCAGATGGGCTCGCGTCCGCGCTCAGCGTCCTCGGCCCCGAGGTCGGGCTGTCTGTGGCGGCAGGCCTA
>JBHHTO010000188.1:0-5300 GCA_046753425.1 Rhodothalassiaceae bacterium
TGCCCGGCATCAACACGCTCTTTGCCGAGCTCCTGCGCCAGGACTGGTTCGTCGCCGACCCGCCGCGCTCGCTTCGCCTGTGCTTCTCCGGTGCGGCGCCGCTGGCGAAGGAGACGCGCGAGCGCTGGCAGGAACTTACCGGCTGCCCGATCTACGAGGGCTACGGCCTCACCGAAGGCACCTGCGTCATCACCTCCTCGCCGCTCAATGCGGAATCGAGACCGGGCAGCGTCGGCGTGCCGATCCCGGGCACCGAGATCCGCATCGTCGACGAGGCGGGCCGCGACCTGCCGCCGGGCGAGCCGGGCGAGATCATCGTCCGCGGGCCGCAGGTGATGCGCGGCTATCGCGGCCGGGACGCGGAGACCGCGGAGACCGTGCGCGACGGCTGGCTCCATACCGGCGATATCGGATTTCTCGACGCCGACGGCTTTCTCACCATCGTCGACCGCAAGAAGGACATGCTGCTGGTCTCCGGCTTCAATGTCTATCCGGCGGAGATCGAGGCCGTGCTCCGCGCACATCCCGGCGTCGCCGAGGTGGCGGTCGTCGGCGCCCCCGATGACCGCTCGGGCGAGGTCCCCTGGGCCTATGTGGTGCGCGCCGATCCGGAGCTGGACGAGAAAACGCTGGCACGCCATGCGGCGGCCCAGCTCACCAATTACAAGCGCCCGCGCCGCCACGTCTTTCTCGACGCGCTGCCGAAATCACCGGTGGGCAAGGTGCTGCGGCGCGAACTGCGCGAGATGGCGCAAGAAGAGGTCAGGAATCGGAGCTGCTGAGAGAGTTTCATCGGCGAGCCGCCTTTTGTGAATGGACCTCCCCGAATCTGAATTGCTAGAACCACATGATTCTTAACAATACGCGGGCCTTAAATGCCATACAGCGACTATGTCATTTACGTAGATGAAAGTGGCGATCATGGACTGAAATCAATAGATCGCTATTATCCTGTTTTTGTTCTCGCCTTCTGTATTTTTCGCAAGGACCATTACACCCAGTCCGTGTCCGCAAAGCTTCAAGCGTTCAAATTCGCTCATTTCGGTCATGACATGGTCGTTCTGCACGAGCGCGAAATCCGCAAGCAGAAACCGCCTTTCTCATTTCTCCAAAACGAGCGCAGGAGGGCGGACTTCATGGGCGGCCTCGGTCGTCTGATCGAGGAATCCGATTTTACGATCGTTGCGGCGGTGATTGACAAGCAACGTCTGAAGCGACACTACCTCTACCCGGATAACCCCTACGAAATCGCTCTCACATTCTGCATGGAGCGCGCCTACGCTTTTCTTCGTGATCAAGGGCAGCATGAGCGTACGACACACCTCGTCGTGGAGCGCCGCGGCAAACGCGAAGACGACGCCCTCAAGCGTTCATTCAGGAGAATTCGAGATGGTGCCAACCAGTGGGGCCGGATGCCCAGCTTCGAGATTATCTTTGCCGACAAGAGGGCGAATTCGGCGGGATTGCAGCTGGCGGATCTCATCGCCCACCCGATCGGGCGATATGTTCTTAATGAAAAACAGCCAAATCGTGCCTGGGACATCGTCGAACCCAAGCTGCGGCGAGATCCTCAAGGGAAACTCATGGGGGTGGGGACTAAAGATATTCCCCTGAAAAAGCGAAAGGCTCCGAGGGTTACCCAGAGCCAAACGCCGACCGGGAACGACCCCCAGTCCAATGCTTGAGATATTACAGTTCAGGCCCTGATTGTCAAGGAAATCCACCGCAGATATCCCAAGGAGAAAGTTGTCCTCGCCACGGGGCCTACGCCCCCGCCTCGCGCTCCTACCACGGCACCTCCTCGCCCATGCGGTTGAAGAAGCGGCCCGAGAGCGCGGGGCCGGCGGCGTCGATGACCCGGCGCAGGCCGTGCACGCTGTCGGCGACCGGGGTCGGCGCCGCCGCGCCGCCCATGCGCGTCCGCACCCAGCCGGGATCGAGGGCGATGACCGTGATGCCACGTGGTGCGAGATCATTTGCCAACGTCCGGGTCAGCATGTTGAGGGCCGCCTTCGAGGTCCGGTAATAATAGGCGCCGCCCTCGCTCGTGCGGCTGATCGAGCCCATTCCCGAGCTCATATTGACGATCGTCCGGCGGCGGCTTCGCGCGAGTGCCTCAAGACAGGCCAAAGACACGCGCATGGCGCCCTGCGTGTTGACCCGGAACGCCTGCGTCCAGTGGTCGAAATCGATGGCATCGAGCCCCTGCAGCGTGCCCGAAGGGCCGCGGTCGGGGGTGAGGAGCCCGGCATTGTTGATCAGCACATCGATGGCGTGATCGCGATAGCGCGCGCCCAGGGCCGCAACACTTGCGTCATCGGCGACATCGAGAGCCTCGATGGCGACATCGCTCGTGGCGCCGTGCGCGATCGATTCGAGTTCGCAAAGATCGCTGCCCGCGGGATCCCGCACGCCGGCGATCACCTGCCAGCCATCGGCCGCATATTGACGCACATATTCAAGCCCGATGCCGCGATTGGCGCCGGTGACGAGAACGCAGGGCATGTCCGCTCTCCGCTTGATCTCGGCGCTGTCCTTGCGGCAGTCTACTCCCGATCGCGGGTCGTCGCAGCCCCTATCGCTCCACCCTGCCGCAGCCGCCACCGCCGGGGGTCTCGATGACGAGGCGGTCGCCCGGCGCCAGCGCGGTGTGATCGGCACCGGCGAGGGTCTCGACGCGGCCATCGGCGCGCAAGACCCGGTTCCGGCCGCACGCCCCGGGAGCGCCGCCATCGAGGCCGGGCGGCGGGATGGTGCGATGACCGGAGAGGATATTGGCTTCCATCGCCTCGAGAAAGGCGATCTCGCGCACCACGCCGTCGCCGCCGCGCCAGCGGCCCCCACCGCCCGAGCCCTCGCGGATGGCGAAGCGCTCGATCCGCACCGGGTGGCGGGCCTCGAGGACCTCGGCGTCGGTGAGCCGCGAATTGGTCATGTGCGTGTGCACCGCCGAAGCGCCGTCGAACCCCGGCCCCGCACCCGCACCACCGCACAGCGTCTCGTAATACTGGTGCCGTTCATTGCCGAAGGTGAGATTGTTCATCGTTCCCTGCGCGGCGGCAACGGCACCGGCAGCGAGCAGGAGGGCGTTGGTCACCGCCTGGCTGGTCTCGACATTGCCCGCCACCACCGCCGCCGGCGGCTTCGGATCGAGGAGCGAGCCTTCCGGCAGGCGAATGGCGATGGGTTCGAGACAGCCGTCATTTAAGGGAATGTCCTCGCCGACGAGGCAGCGGAAGACATAAAGGACGGCGGCCCGGCTGATGGCCCGCGGAGCGTTGAAATTGCCCGCATGCTGCGCGCTCGTGCCGGTAAAGTCGACGCGCGCGGTGCGGCGCGCGCGATCGACGCGGATCGCCACCCGGATCGTCGCCCCGCAATCCATCGGGTATTCCGCTTCGCCATCGACGAGACGGTCGATGACGCGGCGCACCGACTCCGCGGCATTGGCCCGCACATGATCCATATAGGCGGCCACGGTCGCCCGTCCGAAATGCGCGACAAGACGCCGGATCTCGGCAACGCCGCGGGCGGTTGCCGCGACCTGCGCCTTGAGATCGGCGATATTCTGCTCGGGATTGCGCGCCGGCCAGGGACCTGCGGTGAGAAGGCGACGCACCCGCTCCTCGTCGAACACGGCTCCGCGCACGATCCGCGTCGGCGGGATGAGAATGCCTTCCTCCTCGATGCGCGTCGAATGCGACGGCATCGACCCCGGCGCAATGCCGCCGATATCGGCATGATGCCCGCGTGCGGCAAGGAAGAAGTCCGGACCGCCGCCCAACTCTTCTTCAAGGAAGACCGGCGTGATCACGGTGACATCGGGCAGATGCGTGCCGCCGCCATAGGGATCGTTCATTATCAGCGAATCGCCGGGGCGAAGATCGTCACCCATGGCGGCGATGACCGCTTTCACGCTCTCGCCCATCGAGCCCAGATGCACCGGCATGTGCGGCGCATTGGCGACGAGATTGCCGGCGGCGTCGAAGACGGCGCAGGAAAAGTCGAGCCGCTCCTTCATGTTCACCGAGTGCGCCGTGCGCTCGAGCACGACCCCCATCTGTTCGGCGACGCTCATGAAGAGATTGTTGAACACCTCGAGCAGCACCGGATCGGGCCGCTCGCCGGCCACGGTCTCGCATCGGCGGGCGGCGATGCGTGTCAGCAGGAGATCGTCACGGTCGGTGCGCACTGCCTGCCAGCCGGGCTCGACGATCGTGGTCGCCGTCCCCTCGAGGAGGATGGCGGGCCCGCTGACCGGCCGGTTGCGGGCAAGATCGGCGCGCCGGTAGACCGGCGCCTGCCACGCCCGTCCACCGGAATGGAGCGCCCGGCGGGCAAGCGGACGGTGTGGTCCGTCATCCGTCAACGCCGCCTGCGGCACATTGGCACCGGCGCCGATGGCCTCGGCGCTCGCCGCCTCGACGACCACCTGCCGCCCTTCCTCGGCAAAGCCGTAGAGCCGGCGATGGGCGTCCTCGAAGGCGGCGCGCGTGGCGACGGCGTCGGTGAAAGGCACGAGCAGGCTGGTGTCGCTGCCCCGGTAGCGGGCGTGCACCTGGCGCAGCAGCGTGATCTCGCCGTCGGCCGCGCCCTGCGCGCGCAGGATCTGCCGGGCCTTTTGTCCGAGCGCATCGAGGGCGGCGGCGATCTCCGCCTCGTGCGCTGCATCAAGCGGCAGGTCGAGTGCCCGCTTCTCGATATGGCGCAATGCGGCCAGTCCCATGCCCAGCGCCGAGAGGACGCCCGCCATCGGATGCACAAGCACGCGTTCGATGCCCAGCGCGTCGGCGACGAGGCAGCCATGCTGTCCGCCCGCACCGCCGAAGACGACGAGTGCATATTCTGTGACGTCGCGGCCGCGTTCGATGGTGATCGCCTTGATGGCGCGCGCCATATGCTCGACGGCAACGGTGATGAAGCCTTCCGCGATCGCCCGCGGGCTCTTCCGCTCGCCCGTCGCCGCGGCGATCTCGTCCGCGAGCGCGGCAAAGGCGGACCGTACCGCCGCGAGGTCGAGCGGTGCATCACCGGCCGGGCCGAACACGGCGGGAAAGAAATCGGGCTGCAGCATGTCCGGGGCGACCTGGGTGCCCGTGGACATGATCTTGTAGATGATCCGGCTGTACGCCTTGAGCGCGTCCTTGGCCGACTGCAGGCCGTTATTGACCGCCACTTCGCGCATGATCGTGATGATGCCGCCGGGGTTGTTCTGGCGCGGGCAGCGGAGGCAGGAAAAGCACTGCGAGCAGTCCCAGACTGATTCATTGAGCAGCTCGTAGAAGCTGTGGACATCGCCA
>JBHHTO010000189.1:0-5176 GCA_046753425.1 Rhodothalassiaceae bacterium
CGGACCGGTGCCGCTGTTCACGCTGGACGAGCTGCGGGACATCGCCGGGCCGGCCACTCAGCCCTCCGTTGCCGCCGCGTCGAAGCGATAGTCGCGGAAGCGGTCGCGCAGCGCCGTCTTCTGGATCTTGCCGGTCGCCGAGTGCGGGATCTCCTCGACCATGACGACATCATCGGGCAGCCACCATTTGGCGACTTTTCCGGCAAGGAATGCCCGCATCTCCTCGCGGCTCACGGTGCGTCCCGCACGCGGCACGACGACGAGCAGCGGGCGCTCGGTCCATTTCGGATGCGGAATGCCGATCACCGCCGCCTCGCGCACGTCGGGGTGGGCGACGGCGGCATTCTCGAGCGCGATCGAGCTGATCCACTCGCCGCCCGACTTGATCACGTCCTTCGCCCGGTCGGTGATCTGCATGAAGCCGTATTCGTCGATATGCGCGACATCGCCCGTATCGAAGAAGCCGTCGGCGTCGAGAATCGGCGTCTCGTCGCGATAATAGGCGCGTGCCACCCAGGGGCCGCGCACCTTGAGATGGCCGGCGCTCTTGCCGTCATGCGGCAGCACGCGGCCGTCGTCGTCGACGATGCGCATCTCGACACCGAAGACCGGGCGCCCCTGCTTGCACTTGAGGTCGAGCTGACGCTCCGGCGGCAGGGCCGCGGTTTCCGCCGTCATCGTGCCCACCGAGCCGAGCGGATTGGTTTCCGTCATTCCCCAGGCATGGTGCACGCGGACGTCATAGTCGTGCTCGAAGGCCTCGATCATCGCGCGCGGCGCCGCCGAGCCGCCGATGGTCACCGCCTTGAGATGCGGCAGGTCCCGCCCGGTGGCGCGCAGATATTCCAGAAGGGCGAGCCAGATCGTCGGTACCGCCGCGGTGACGCTGACCCGCTCCTCATCGAGGATCTTCCACAAGGTTTCCGGATCATGATGCGGCCCGTTGAGGACGAGGCGCGCGCCGGTGAGCGTGGTGGCGAAGGGCACACCCCAGGCATTGGCGTGGAACATGGGTACGATGGGCAGCGCCGTCTCGCGTGCCGAGATGCCGAGCGTGTCGGTCGAGACGGTGGCGAAGGCGTGCAGGACGGTGGAGCGATGCGAATAGAGAACGCCTTTCGGGTCGCCGGTCGTTCCGGATGTGTAACAAAGCCCCGACGCGGTATTCTCGTCGAAGCGCGGCCATTCGTAGTCGCCGTCCTCCGCCGCGACCAGCTCCTCATAGCACTTGGGATCTGGCAGCTTCGTCGCAGGCATATGGGCGCGATCGGTGAGAATGACCGTGTGGCGCACATGCGCGAGCCGCGGCAGCAGGCGCTCGACGAGCGGCACGAAGCTGAGATCGAGACACAGCACCCTGTCCTCGGCGTGATTGAGGATATAGACGAGCTGGTCATCAAAGAGGCGCGGATTCACGGTATGTGCAATCGCGCCCATGCCGGAGACGCCGAACCAGAGCTCGAGATGGCGCCAGGTGTTCCAGGCGAGCGTCGCCACCCGGTCGCCCGTCTCCACGCCGAGCCTCGCGAGTGCCTGGGCAAGCTGGCGGGCGCGCCGCTCGAGAGTGGCATAATCGGTGCGATGGACAGATCCCTCGACGGAATAGGTGACGATCCCGGCGCGTCCGTGAAAACGCGCCGCATGCGTCAGGATCCGCGATTGCAAGAGCGGCCACTCCTGCATCAAGCCATCCATTGTTCTCCCCTTGCCTCGCGGTCCTACCAATGGGAACCGCATCTTAGGGCGTGCGTGCGCCGATGCAACGGCATTCGGTCGAACCGGTGGCGTCATAGTCTTGCCGCAAGTCGGAAAGAAGATGATAAAAGGAGACGCCCGGCATGCCCAGCCCGACGGACTTCGGACGCGTGCCGATAATCGGAGATCCTCGATGCCGCGAACAATCCGCCAGATCTTTCTCGCCATCTTTGCGCTGGGTTTTCTCCTCGCCGGCTGCGCCTCGACCGATTCGACGAAGAATGATGAGATCGTCGTCGACAAGTCGAAGCAGACGGCAGAGAACAGCTACGACCAGCGTACGGTGCTCGAGGCCGGCAAGGAGGTCTTCGGCGAGGGCGCGGAGGGCCTTGGCGAGATCATCGAATCGATCTTCGCCGATCTCGGCCGCCCCAACGCCTATATCACCGGCGAGGAGGCGGGGGGCGCCTTCATCGCCGGCCTCCGCTATGGCGACGGGGTGCTGCATCACAAGATCGAGGGCGAGCGCGAGGTGCACTGGACCGGCCCCTCGCTCGGCTTCGATGTCGGCGCCAACGGCGCCAAGGTCTTCACGCTGGTCTACAATCTCTATGACACGGAGGAGCTCTACCGGCGCTTTCCCGCGGTCGAGGGCCAGTTCTATTTCGTCGGCGGCCTCGGCGTCGCCTATTTCAAGCGCGGTGATGTCGTCATCGCGCCGATCCGCCTTGGTGTCGGGCTGCGCGCCGGCGCCAATGCGGGCTATATGAAGTTCACCAAGAAGAGCACGCTCAATCCGTTCTAGAGCCGTCGCGGGCGTCCCCTGCGACGCCGGCCTCGCTGAGGCAGAGCGCGAGGCGCTCGGCCCATTCCTCCTGTCCCCGGGTCGCGGCCACGAGGTCCTGGCGAATCTCGATCACGGTCTGCAGGAGCCCCCGTGCCTCGCCATGGCGGTGCATGGAGTAATAGAGGTCGCGGCCCGAATAGGGTTCGTTGTCACCGATCTCGAGATCCCAGTTTGCCTGCAATCGCTCGCGCAGCAATCGAAACAGCCGGTCGTCCCGATTGTGGAGAAAGCCGATCTGCCAGGGACGGAAAGCGCCGTTCATGCGCGGTGTGAAACTGTGGATGCCGATCACGGCGGGCCGTTCGCCGCGCCGGAGCATGGCCTCAAGCTGGGCAGCCGCGGTCTCGTGGAAGGGCGCGAAATAGGCCTCGATCCGCGCCTGCCGCGCCGCCGCCGCCAGTCCGCGATTGCCCGCAATCGCGACCCCGTCGCTGCACACGGGGATGAGGTCGGGCGCCTCGGGCGCGCGATTGACGTCGATGACGAGGCGCGACACGGCTGCAAGGACCGCCGGCGCCTCGAGAAGCGCGCTCAGGCGTCGCGCCACGGCGGCGGCGCCGATGTCATAGGCGATATGGCGCGCGCGTTCACCGGGTGAGAGACCGAGGCCGTCGAACGCGCCGGGGATGTGGTTCGAGGCATGCTCGCACAGGATGAGGACGCCGCCGCGCCCCTGCGGGCTCAGGATGTCCGGCTCGATACGGCGGAGAGAGGGCTGCGGCTGGTGCACGGAGCAGGAAAATTCCACTGGACGCTGCGGCACGGATGCGCAAGCTTAGGCCTTCCGGTGTCGGCGTCAATTGCCTGCGCGGCGCCGGTCACCTTTTCATGCCCCGTCGCCCGCCATACCGGAGTGGAAGGCCATGCGTTTCCGGCGCCGCACGCGCATCATCGCCACCATCGGCCCGGCCAGCGAGTCGCGCCCCATGATCGCGTGCCTGTGGCGCGCCGGTGTCGATGTCTTCCGGCTCAATATGAGCCACGGCGAGACCGCGGAGAAGGCGGAGGTCATCGCCCGCATCCGGGCCGTCGAGCGCGCGGTGGGGCGTCCGATCGCGATCATGGCCGACCTGCAGGGGCCGAAGCTCCGCATCGGGCGCTTCGCCGCCGGCGAGGTGCGGCTCGAGAACGGGGCCCGGTTCGTGCTCGATCTCGTCGAGCGCCCGGGCGACGTGCGGCGCGTCCACCTGCCCCATGCCGAGATCTTTGAGGTCGTCGAGCCGGGCATGCACATCCTGCTCGACGACGGGCGCATTCGCCTCGAGGTGACGAAGAAGACGAGCACGCGGATCGAGACCCGGGTGCTGCTCGGCGGCGTGCTCTCGGACCGCAAGGGGGTCAATCTCCCGGATGCCGTCCTGCCGCTGGCCGCACTCACCGAGAAGGACCGGCGCGACCTTGCCTTCGCCCTCGAGCACGGCGTCGACTGGGTGGCGCTCTCCTTCGTGCAGCGCCCCGACGATGTGGCGGAGGCAAGAAAGCTCATCGCGGGGCGGGCTGGCGTCCTGGCCAAGATCGAGAAGCCGAGCGCGGTGGCGCAACTCGAGGCCATCGTCGAGCTCGCCGACGCGGTGATGGTCGCGCGCGGCGACCTCGGCGTCGAGCTGCCGGTCGAGGAGGTGCCCGCGATGCAGCGGCGCATCGTGCGCACCGCGCGCGAGGCCGGCAAGCCCGTGGTCGTGGCGACGCAGATGCTCGAATCGATGATCCATTCGCCGGTGCCGACCCGGGCCGAGGTCTCGGATGTCGCGACCGCCGTTCATGAGGGGGCCGATGCGGTGATGCTGTCGGCGGAATCCGCCGTCGGCGACTTTCCCGAGGAAGCGGTGGCGGTGATGACCAAGGTGGCGCTCCGGGAGGAACCGGACGCCATCCTTGCCGGCCGCGCGGCCGAGCGCCTGAGCCACAATGCCCCGGCCGAGGATGCGATCTCGGCGGCCGCGCGGCAGGTGGCGGAGACGGTCGGCGCGAAAGCGATCGTGACTTTCACGACCTCGGGCGCCACGGCCCTGCGGGCGGCCCGCGAGCGCCCCAATGTGCCGATCCTGGTGCTGACCCCGCGTGAGAGCGTGGCGCGCCGCCTGTGTCTCGTTTGGGGTCTCTATACGGTGAAGACGCGCGACGTCGACAGCTTCGAGGAAATGTACGGCAAGGCCAAGCGCATGGCCCTGCGCCATCGCCTGGCGCAAGGCGGCGACCGTATCGCGGTGACCGCCGGCGTGCCCTTCGGAACACCGGGCGCGACCAATGTTCTCCATCTCGCCTGGGTCGCCGGTGACGAGCTCCGGCGCTAGGTCGAACAGACCTCGAGGCGGAGCGGCAGGAAGGCGGCGCCGGTATCGACATAGCCGCGGGTCTCGCAGGCATCGTCGACGATCGCCGTGATCAGCCACACCCAGCCGGCATAGGCGGCCTCCGCCCGGTCGATGGCTGACGGCTGCGCTGCGCCTTGCGGGTGCGAATGAAACAGGCCGACGATCTGGCGATCGCTGCCGCGCAGGTCGCGCTGCAGCCGCAGATGGACGCGCGGGTCGATCTCGAAGCGGTCCGGCGCACCGGCGGCCGCCAGATTGGCGGTCTCGACGGCTTCGAGGATCGTCACCACCCGCGCCTGGCGCCGACCGACGAGAAGGC
>JBHHTO010000190.1:0-5150 GCA_046753425.1 Rhodothalassiaceae bacterium
ACGTGGAGGCGGGCACGGTGACCCTGATCGGCGCCACCACCGAGAACCCCTCCTTCGAGGTGATCGCGCCCCTGCTCTCTCGCTCGCGCGTCTTCGTGCTCGAGCCCCTGGGGGAAGAAGACCTCGTCCAGATCCTGCGCCGCGCCCTTGCGGCCGGCGACGGCGTGCCGCTCGACCTTGACGCCGCGGCCCGTTGGTTCGAAAGAGCGGAACAGGAGGCGGAGGATCCGGCGCTTGCGGCCTATGCCCGTGCCGCGCTTGCCGCGCTTGCCGGGCAAAGGAGTCACGGTGCCGAGTCCGGCGGCAATGCTACCGCGGCGAGAAATTCCAAATAAACCATCCTCCCAATGGGAGTATTTGCGCAAACCCGCATAACCTGTAAAAATAGAGAGTTATTACCTTCGATTCCACGGCTGGTCTTCATTTCCATCGCCATGGAGACTCGTTAAGGATCTGTGTAGACAGGACATTCTCTCACTCGTGCAGAGGGCATTCCATTCTTGAATGGATGCGGCGCAGGCGGGCATGTCACAAGAAAATCTTCTCTTTTCACATTTTCGCGACTAGGCTTCGTGGCAAGCAACCGGCGTGGTGCTGCGGTGGGGGTGGCGCCGGAGCGGTTGAAATCCATATGACAGGAGATGATGGTGGTCAGAGGTCCCAATCCCATTGATGCCCATGTTGGTTCGCGCGTGCGCTTGCGGCGGACCCTGCTCGGCCTCAGCCAGGAGAAACTCGCAAATGCACTGGGCCTGACATTCCAGCAGGTACAGAAGTACGAGCGCGGCCTGAACCGGATCGGTTCAAGCAATCTCTACAAGATTTCAAAGGTTCTGAACGTTCCCGTCGGCTTCTTTTTCGAGGACATGTCCGAGGATCTCGCCGAGCGGCTGATTCCGCCCGATCCAGAGGAGGTGTTCGACATGCGTCAGGTCGGGCGGCGCGAGACCATCGAGCTCGTACGCAATTTCTACCGGATTCACGACACGGTGATGCGTGAGCAGATTCTCGGGCTGATCAGGCGCCTGTCGGGCGCAAAGGACACAAGCGCATAAGAACAGAACAAGGAGATAGCGACCCTCGGATCGCCGGGCGCTGGCGAGAGACTGGTCTTGCCGCCACTGTGCCTTTATAAGCAGGCGCATGAGAAGGAGCATGCGCATCCGGCCGGGTCACTTTCGGGCGTCGGGCAACGCGGTGCCGCGAGGGCGGGCGCTTGCGTTCCTGGGTCTCGCGGCCATTGCGGCGGTCCTGCTCATGGCCGCCGATGCCGGGGCGCAGGACTATTCCCGCGACATCCTCGTCGGCCGCCTGGTCGGTGAGCCGCAGAGCGTCACCGTCCGTCGCGAGGACACGCTGATCCGGCTCGCCATGCGCTATGACATCGGCTTCGTCGAGCTGCGTGCCGCCAATCCCGATGTCGATGTCTGGCTGCCGCAACCCGGCACCCGGCTGGTTCTGCCGACGATGCATATCGCGCCACCCGCCGATAATGCGGCGATCATCATCAATCGCGCCGAGATGCGCCTTTATGCCTATTCCGCCGACGGTCCGGTCTGGTCGGCACCGATCTCGCTTGGCCGGGCGGGGCACGAGACGCCGCTCGGGGAGATCCCGATCGGCGAGAAGAGGGCTGATCCCGCCTGGTATCCGACCGCGGCACACCGGGCGGAGTCGCCGGCGCTGCCACGGGTCGTGCCGCCCGGGCCGGACAATCCGCTCGGGCGCTATGCCCTGCGGCTCGGGCACACCGAATACCTGCTGCACGGAACCAACCGGCCCGACAGCATCGGCCGCGAGGTGAGCCGCGGCTGTATCCGCCTCGCTCCCGGCGACATCGCCTGGCTCTTTGATCATGTCGCGCCTGGCGCGATGGTGCGCATCATCGACGCCCCCGCCAAGCTGGCGCGGGGCGAGGACGGCCGCCTCTATCTTGAGATCGCGCCCTCGCGCGACCAGATCGCCGCACTTGATCTCGGGCAGCCACCGCCCGACGATCCCTTTATCGGGATCGAGGACATGCTCATGACCCACGCCGGCGACCTCGCGAGCCGCATCGACTGGCCGCAGGTGGCACGCATTGCGCGCGAGCGTCGCGGCGTGCCCGAGCCGATCACGCCGCCGCTATCGCGACGGCGTCCGGCAACCGCGTTTACTTCCGCATCGAGCGGTTGAACTTGCCTTCCAGCTCGTTGGCGATCCGCTGCGCCTTTTCAGCCGCGGATTCCGCCGTCCGTGCTGCACCCTGCGCGGCACTCGCTGCCTGACCGGCCGACCGGGCTGCCCGCTCGGCTGCTTCGGCGCTGCGCCGTGCGGCGTCGGCTGCCTGCTGCGCCGCGTCGCGGGCGTCGATCAGGATCTGGCGGTCATCATCTGCAAGCTGCTGCGCGCAGCCACCGGTAGCCGCCACGCCGGCCACAATGACCGCAAGACTTGCCATCTTCGTGAAGCGCATCATCGCATTCTCCCTATTTCGATTGATGCTGGAAGGCTCTTGCCTCCACTGCTCTTATCAGGAAAGCGGGCGCTGGAACAGATGGCTTGTCGAAGCTGGCACAATTTTCCGCAACCCCGCCATCCTGAGCGTCCGGCGCCGGGAATTTTACGAATTGTCAACCCTATTAACGTTAATAGATTTTCCTGGTTCCGCAATTTTGCGAGGAACGACAGGAATTTCGGCGCCGGAGCGCAAGACGGGAGGGCAAGACTCGTGATCAACAGTCTGAAATACGGGCGGAATCTCTCCTCTCTGTCGCGCGGCGTCGATCCGCTTCCGGCCTGCCGACGCGCCGCGTGTGGTTGCTTCCGCGCCTCGGGGTGACGGCCTCAGGCGGCGAGTTGGAGGCTCGCAACGATCACGGGCAGGGCATCAGCACAACATTCAGGCGACGATGACAGAAGGTCAGACAGCAGGGCAGGAAGGCCAGAAGGGCCTGCGATATCTGGTGGCGGGGACGACCGCACCCTGGCCGGAGGCCCTGCCGCGGGCGCAATGCAGTACCGATCCTGCGGCTCCCGCCGATGCCGTGATCCTGCTCGAGGGGGCGGCGACGGACGGCCTGATGGCACGTCTTGTGAAGCACGACAAGGCCTTGCTGCCGATCGGCAATTTCTCGGGCAGGCAACTCAAGCGGGCAGACTATGCGAGCCCGGCGCTGAGCGAGGCGGCACTGGCGGAGTTCACCGCCAAGGCGATCGACATCCTGGGGCGGCTTTCGGAACTGCCGCCACCCGCAGCACCATCCGACCGGCCGGCACTCGAGGCGATGGCGATGGCCTTTTCGCGGGAGACGGATCTTCGTGCCGACTGGTGTCCGACTGTCCCCGAGGCGGTCAGCTATCCGCTTCTCGAAGGCATCCCCGTGAGCCGCGAGATTCTCGAGGATCTGGCGGCCGGCGAACTTCTGCGGCGGCGGCCATTCGACACCCTGCATCTGTGCGGGCATTGCGGTTCGTCGCGGCTCAATGTGCGCGAGGAATGTATCAAATGCGGCAGCAGCAATCTGCATCAGAGCACCCTCATCCACCATTATCGTTGTGCCTATCAGGGGGCGGCAGAAGATTTCGAGCAGGCCGACGGCGAGCTCGTCTGCCCCAAATGTCGCCGGACACTGCGCCATTACGGCGTCGACTATGACCGACCGACGGAAATCTCCCGCTGCGAGGATTGCGGCCATGTCAATGACGAGCCCGTTGTCGGTTTCGTATGCATGGACTGCGGCAAGCGCACCGAGGCCGAGCAAGCCGACAAGCGCATCTGGTACCATTATGCGCTGACGCCCAAGGGGGTTGCCGCCCTCAAGGCAGGGGCGCTGCCGGCGCGCAGCCTCGGTGCCGCGCTGGCGCGCATCATGGGCACCTATTCCTTACGCGATTTCCGGCTTCTCGCCGACTATCTGCAGGCGGTTGCGGAACGATACAAGCGGCCCCTGTGCGGCGGGGTTCTGGAGGTCGCCAATTACGACGAGCTCGAACAGCGGCTCGGAGGACGCCGGCTCAACCAGCTTTTCACCCTGCTGGCCGAGATTATCTCACAAACGCTCCGCACTTCGGATGCGGTGGCGCTCTCGGGACGCTCGGTGCTGATCCTCTTCGCCGAGACCCCGCGTGAGGGCGTTGAGCGCGCGCTCGCTCGCATACGCGAGCGCTCGGACGAGACCCTGTCGGAGAAGGTCGAGCTCCGGATCACCATTTTCGAGATGGAGGATTGGGATCGATTCAAGGAGCAGACTCCATGATTGCCCGGCCCGTGCGCGAGACGCGACTTCCGCTTGCGGACAGGGAGCCGGGTGCAATGTCCGTATTCCGGCGACGGGCGCTCCCGTCCTCTGAGGTGCCGGCCCGGGGACGTCGGAGTGACCGGGAACCGGGCTTATTGCAAGGCGCGTGAGAGCCATGTTCGAAACAGCCGTTGATTTTCTGCGACAGATCAATCTGGAAAGCGCCATCTACGTTTTCTGGTATTTCTTCATATTCGATCTGCCGCGCTACACCTTTGGCATTCTTTCACTGGCGCTCACGGACCTTGCAAAGCTGTGGCGTTTTCTCGGGCCTCCGGGATCGTCTCCGGAATTTCCGGTCGAAACGCCCGTCTCCGTCCTTCTGGTCGGTCATAATGAAGGGGCAAAGCTCGTCCACTGCATCAGGTCCATCCGCGAGCAGACGATGACGGACCTCGAGATCATCGTGGTCGATGACGGCTCCTCGGATAATATGAGGGCCGTGGGTCACGGCCTCCTCCGGGAAGGCTGGATTCATCAGTTTCTGAGCACGGGGCTGCGGGGCGGCAAGGCGAGTGCCCTGAACCTGGGGTTCAGCCACTGTACGCGCCCCATCGTGATTTCCGCCGATATCGATACGACGTTCGATCGCGATGCCTTTCACAGGATCATTCAGCCGATGGCCGATCCGCAAGTCGGTGCGGTCGCCGGGAATCTCGGTGTACGCAACGCCTGGGCGTCGGTGCTCGCCGGTTTTCAGGCCCTTCAGTATTACTTCAGCATTTCGCTCGGTCGCCAGTTCACGTCCTCGATCGAGACATTGGGCATCGTGTCAGGCGCCTTCGGCGCATTCAGGCGGCAGGCGGTGCGGCAAGTCGGGGCATGGGATGTGGGTCCGGGCGATGACTCGAACCTGACGATGAAACTTCG
>JBHHTO010000191.1:0-5093 GCA_046753425.1 Rhodothalassiaceae bacterium
GTCCGCCGCGACGCGATCGAGCGTATTCTTCTCGGCCCCGGCTTTGCCCTGCATGGAGGGCAATAGGAGCCTATTCCTTCACCTTCTCCGGGTAGGGCGGTGGTGATGCCGGCAACCGCGAGGGCTGCGCCGCCAGCGCCTCGAGCACCGTGCGAACGGCGGTCTCGAGCTGCGGGTCGCGACCGGCGATGACCTCCTTTGGCGTCATCTCGACCTCGATGTCGGGACTGACCCCTTCATTCTCGATCGAATAGTGCCCCTCGGCGTCGATGAAGCGGAAATAGGGCGCGGTCACATGCCCGCCGTCGATGAGCGGCGGCGCAACGCCGATGCCGATGAGCCCGCCCCAGGTCCGCTTGCCGATGAGCGGCCCGCCGCCCCTGAGACGGAAGGCATAGGGCAGGAAATCGCCGCCGGAGCCCGCGAACTGGTCGATCAGCATGGCCTTGGGCCCGAAGACAGCGCCCACCGGGGTGGTGAACATCATCCCGTCGCGGTCGGTCCAGGACGCAAGATAAGGGCGTGTGAGAACGCCGACGATATAGTCCGCTGCCTGGCCGCCGCCATTGCCGCGCTCGTCGATGATCATCGCCTGCTTGTCGACCTGGGCGAAGAAAAGGCGGTTGAAATAGGTGAATCCGGCATCGGCGGTGTTCGGCAGATAGACATAGCCGACGCGCCCGCCGCTGAGCTCGGCGACACGACGGCGGTTGGCCTCGATCCAGGCCCAGCGCCGCAGGCCATCGTCGCTGCGGATGGGCTCGACCTCGATCGAGAACGGATTCCGGCCGTCCTTGCGGTGCGACAGGGTGAGCACCACGCGGCGTCCCAGCGTGCCTTCCAGAAAGGCGTGGATATTGTCGCCCGCAGCAAGCGGCCGGCCGTCGATCTCGAGGAGATAGTCACCCTCGCGGACATCAAGGCCGGGCACCGCGAGCGGCGCGCCAAGAAACGGGTTCCACAATTCGCCCGAATAGATGCGGGCGATGCGGTAATGCCCGCCATCGATCGCGAAATCGGCGCCGAGCAGGCCCACCTTCTCGCCCGGTCCCTCGGGGATATCGCCGCCGAAGGCGCGGGCGTGCCCCGACTCGAGCTCGGCCACCAGCCAGACCAGGATGCGGTTGAGATCGGCGCGGGTGCCGACATGGTCGAGAAGGGGCTCGTATTTGCGACGGATGGCAGCCCAGTCGGTGCCGTGCATGCCGGGGTCGTAGAAGAAATCGCGCTCGATGCGCCAGGCCTCGGCGAAGATCTGGCGCCACTCCGCGCGCGGATCGATGCGCAGCCTGAGCGGCGAGAGATTGAGCCTGCGCGGGGCCTCCGGCACTCCCTCACCGGTCGCAAGCAGACCCCATTTGTCGCCGGCCAGCGCGAGCAGAAGGGTCGATCCGTCGGCACTCATGACGGCATCCGCGACGCCATCCGCATAGACGGATTCCTTGCGTTTCTCCGGGTCGAAGCGCCACAGCCTGTCGACGGCCTCGCGCTCGCTGCCCGGCGGCGCCTTTTCGACGCCCTCGGGGTGCTCCGCGAGATAATAGAGCGCGCCGTCGGCGCCGACGAACAGCCGGCTGTACTGGCGCTCGGTGACCGGCAATGCGACGATGCGATCATTGAGCCCCTCGGCATCGACAAGCGTTGCCGGGGGCGCCTTGTCCTCGTCCTTGTCACGCTTTCCGCTGTCGGCCGGATCCCCCTCGTCGAGCGGCAGGGGCGTGGTCCCGGACGCGGCAAGCACCACAGAATAGAGGCCGGCGCGCACGGGCCGCTCGCGATTGCTCATGTCGAGCCAGGCATTGGCCGGGCCGAGATTGGTGCTGGCGCTGAAATAGAGATACTGGCCGTCGCGGCTGAATGCCGGTGTCGCCATGCCGGCGAGGCCGTCGCCGACCGCAATGCGGCTGCCCGTCGCGAAATTATAAAGGAAGAGTTCGCGCAGATAGTTGGCGCCGACGCGGGTATAGGCGAGCCAATGGCTGTCGGGCGAGATCGCGAGCTCGAAATCGCGCGGAAACCAGCGCCGCAGATGGCGGTCGATGCGGCGCGAGGTGCCGCTCTTGAGCGCGAGCGCATAGAGATTGAGGTGATTGTCCTCATAAAGAAGCGACTTGCCATCGGGCGTAAAGGCATCGAGCCTGTAATAGGCGGGGCTTCCGGCAAGCGTGATCCGCCGCTCCGGGCCGAGCCCGTCCGCCGGGGCAAGGACGAGTTCGTACTCGCCCGAGGCATCGCTCAGATAGGCGATCGTCCGGCCATCGGGTGACCACAGGGGGCTCCGGTCATTGGCGCCGGAACGCGTGGTCAGATTGCGAAATCCCTTGCCCCTTGCCGGCACTGTCACGATCTCGCCGCGGCTCGTGAAGACGACGCGGCCGCCGTCGGGTGCGAGATCGGCCTCGCTGATGAAGTCCGCACCGTCGATCCAGCGCACCCGGGCCTCGGGGAGATCGGTGTGAATGGTGATTGCGAGCTGCCTGTCCTCGCCGCTCGCGAGATCATAGAGGTGCAGGCGCCCGCCGGCGGCATAGACGATCGCATCGCCGCTGCCCGCTGCCGCGGTAATGTCCCAGTCGCGGTGATGGGTAAGCTCCTCGAGGGCGCCCGATCGCGGCTCATAGGACCAGAGATTGAAGACATCGTCGCGGTCGGACACGAAATAGACGCGATCGCCGAGCCACATCGGGTGGCGGTCGTTGACGCCGGCATCCGGAATGCGCGTGATCTCGTGGCTGGCAAAGTCGAAGAGCCAGATCGGCGGCGTGGTGCCACCGCGATAGCGCCGCCAGCCCGAGCGACCCGAATAGCCCGACGGGAAGGGCTGGTAGGCGATGCGGCGTCCGTCCGGTGCATAGGCGCCATCGAAGGCGATCGGCATCGGCAACGCCACCGGTAGTCCGCTGGCAAGCGACACGGTGAAAAGCTGGCCGCCGCGCTGGTAGCTGAGGTGCCGTGGCGAGGTGAAGAGAATTGCCTGGCCGTCCGGTGTCCAGCCGCGCACGATGTCCGGATCGGGGTGCCAGGTCAGGCGCCGTGGCTGACCGCCCTCGCTCGGGATCACATAGACGTCGCGATTGCCGCCGGCGGTGCCGGTAAAGGCAATGAAGCGCCCGTCGGGGGAAAAGGCGGGGCTGCTCTCCTCACCTTCCATGACCGTCAGACGGCGCACATCGCCGCCACTGCGATCGGCGCTGTAGAGGTCGCCGGCATAGGTAAAGACAATGCGATCACCGTGAATGTCCGGCTCATCAAGGAGGCGCGTGTCGGCCCTTGCCACCGGAATGGCGGCGATCGCCACAAGAATGGCCGCTGGGAGGCGGCCCAACAGTCGATTCCGCATGTCCCGGTCCCCTCTGGTCACCTTTTCCCGGATATCGTTACAGGCGGGCCCGGGCGGGTCAATTCCCGGCGAGCGGTCCGCGCCCCCGATCCTATCGAAAGTTTAACTCTCCGGGCAGGTCGGTCAGCGAAGGGCCCCCGCGCTTAAGCGAAAGCCGGGATAGCCACAGCGGCGGATGCAACTACACTTTCCGTGATGGTGAAGGCGCCCGGGAATCGCTACTATAACGAGATCGCACATATGCGACTTCAATCACTCATGACGCGAGAGGAAACGAAGATGACCAGAAGGATCAACTGGCGCAACGCTTTGCCCACGGGATGCGCCGCCATTGCGCTGGTGGCCGCTGCAAACACGGCCCATGCCCAGCAGCCCGCCGGCGGCAGCAGTGACGAAGAAGGCACGATCGAGGAGGTCGTCGTCACCGGATCCCGCATCCGCCGCTCGGCGCTCGAGCAGCCGCAGCCGGTGCTCAACCTGACCGCCGAGGACATCGACAAATCGGGTCAGGTGGCGGTGGCCGATTTCCTGCAGCGCCTGCCGATCTCCGGCTCGGCGATCAACCGCACCAACAATTCGAGCGGCAATCTCGGCTTTCCGCCCGACGGCAGCGGCATCGGTGCCGGCGCGTCCGAGGTCGATCTCCGCTATCTGACCTCGAAGCGCGTGCTCGTGCTTGTCGATGGCCGGCGCTGGATCAAGGGCTCCTCGGCGAGCGGCGTCTCGGGTGCGGTCGATCTCAACACCATCCCGGTCGGGATCATCGACCGGATCGAGGTGCTGCAGGACGGCGCCTCGACCATCTACGGCTCGGATGCCATTGGCGGTGTGGTCAACATCATCACGTCGAACGACTATAACGGCTTCACCGCAAGCGCCTATGGCGGGACCTATTTCAATGAAGGTGACGGCACGACCCAGGAATACGACTTCCGCTGGGGCGCCGAGAGCGAGCGCACGCGCGTTCTTCTCGATGTCAGTTTCACCAAGCAGGGTGCGGTGTCGGCAGCGGATCGCAAGATCTCGCAGTTCCCGATCGCTGGCGTCAGCGACGGCTCGGGCGGTTCCTCGGGCACGCCGCAGGGCCGTTTCATTTTCCGCGATCCCAATACCGGCGTCGTCTCGAGCATCACGCTCAATGACGGGGTGCTGAACGACGGGGGCGCCAACAAGCCCGTTTTCGACCCTCTCAATCCGGGCTCGGGCGGCGACTTCCACGCCTTCACCACCGCCGACCGCTTCAATTTCCAGCCCTTCAACTTCCTGGTCACACCGAACAAGCGGCTCAATATCTTCGCCAAGGCGGAATATGACGTCACCGACTCGATCCTGTTCAAGCTCACCGCCTCCTACAACAACCGCCGCTCGAAGAACCAGGCCGCGCCCGAGCCGCTGTTCATGGGCTCGGACGCCGGCAGCGGCTTCTTCCTCGACAATGTCTTCATCCCCGCCGATCACCCCTTCAATCCCTTCGGCTTCGATCTCGACGGGAGCGACAATCTGATCCTCATCGGCCGCCGGCCGCTCGAGGCGGGGCCGCGCATCTTCAAGCAGAATGTCGACACCTGGCTCGTCACGGGCGCGCTCGAAGGCAATCTCGTGGTCGCCGACCGCGAGGTCTTCTGGGACTTCAACGTCACCTGGTCGCAGAACCAGGCGAATCAGCGCAAGTTCGGCGCCTTCAACGCCCGCAAGCTGGCGCTCGCGCTCGGTCCCGTCGACGAATGCGCGCGGATTCCCGGCTGCGTGCCCT
>JBHHTO010000192.1:0-5023 GCA_046753425.1 Rhodothalassiaceae bacterium
CGATCACCGTGGTCGCCGTCGACCCGAGAAGCGGCAGCCACAGCTTGCGCACTGTGCGCGCGACCGCCTGGCTGCGCCGCTCGCCGCGCAGCAGACGGGTCTGCACCTCGTCGGTGATGACGATCGCATTGTCGACCATGATGCCGAGCGCGACGATCATGCCGGTGACCACCATCTGCTCGATCTGGAAGCCGAAGAGGTCGAGGACGGCGAGCGCGGCAAGCGCCGCCAGCGGCAGCACCGAGCCGGCAAGGATGCTGGCCCGCCAGCCGAGTGTCACGAGAAGCGTGGTGAAGACGATGAGCGCGCTGTAGGCAAGATTTCCCATCAGGTTCGACAGGCGCGCATTGGTGTATTTCGCCTGATCGAAAATGATCCGCGCCTCGATATTCTCGGGCAATCGCGACTGGTAGTCGGACAGTTCCTCGCCGACGCGACCCATCCAGTGGTCGATGCGCGTCGTCTCGAGCATGCGTGCCGCCACCACGACACCGTATTCTCCCGCCAGATAAGCGAGTGACTCGGGCGGGTCGCGATGCCGCCGCTCGACCCGTGCGACATCGCCGACGGTCACCATGCCGGTCGCGGGCGACACCGCGAGCGGTATGGCGCGGATACGGGCGAGATTGTCGAAGGCACCGGCGACCTCGACGACGAAGTGGTCGTCACCGCCCGAGAGGACGCCCGAGCTGTTCTTGGCGTCGGCGCCGAAGATGCGCGCCGCCACCGCATCCGCGGAAAGGCCGAGCGCGGCCAGCATGTCATTGTCCACGGTGACCGTGATCTCTTCCGAGGGCAGGCCGAAGATGCGCACGAAGTCGGTGCCGGTCACGTTGCTCAGGCGCGTGTCGAGCTCCTTCGCATGGCGGCCGAGGATGGCATAGTTGGGCGCGCCGCTGCCGTGCCACACCAGCGCGATCAGCGCGGTGAAGGCATAGAGGCGCTCGTCGTCATAGACGGGTTTTCCCACGCCCTCGGGAAAATCGGTGATCTCGCCGAGCTTGTCGCGCAGCCGTGACGAGACGTTCGCCACATCCTCGACCTCATCCTTCATCTCGACGCTGATGAAGGACAGGCCGAGCCGCGACACCGAGCTGATGTCCTTGACCTCCGCGACCTCGCGCAGCTTCTTCTCGATCTTCTCGGTAACCAGCGACTCGACCCGCTCGGCACTCGCACCGGGAAAGGGCGTCAGCACGAAGGCGACGCGGTTTTTCATGTGCGGGTCCTCGAGGCGCGGCATGGTACCGAGGGCGGCGGCTCCGGCAACGACGATGAGCAGCAGCAAGAGCACGACGAGGCGCGGATAATTGTAGAAACTGCGCATGACTTACTGTCCGCCGCCGCTTGCCACCCGGCTCGGGGCGCCGTCGACGCTCACGACCTCCACCTTCCGGCCCGGCGTCACCCGCGCCACACCGCCAGCAATGATCAGGTCGCCCTCGCTGACGGTCCCCGACACGAAGGCGCGTCCGTCCTCGCTGTAGAGAATCTGCACATTCTCGAAAACGACGCGGCCGCCGCCATCATCGTCCTGCGCCACCTTGTACACCCGCCACAGGCCGCGCACGTCGGCGGTGAGCGCGCGAACCGGGATCCAGAAGCCTTCGGCGTCGATCCGGTCCTCCATCTCGAGCGTGACGAGCGCGCCGTCGCTGATGCCCGCCGCCGCGCTGCCGGCAAGACTGAGGGTGACGAGCGCGGTCCGGGTCTCGCCACGCACGACCGGCACGATTCCCTTCACGCGCGCGAACAGGATGTCGTGATCCACGGTCGCGAGGGGAAGATGGTCGCCCCGCTTGAGGCCCTGTGCGAAACGCAGCGGCAGACCGACCTCCGCCTCCAGCATGTCGGACTCGACGAGGCGCAGCACCGGCGTCCCGGCGGCCACGACCGTTCCCTCGTCGATGAACCGCCTCTCGATCACCCCCTTGAAGGGGGCCCGGATCTCGGCCTTGGCGCGATCGACATCGAGTGCCGCGATCGAGGCATCGAGCGCCGCGACACGGGCGCGCGCCGCCGCCGCCTGCGCCTCGGCCTCGTCGAGCCGCTGCGCCGCAATGTGACCGTCGCGGAAGAGCGCCGCATTGCGGGCGCGCGTCTTTTCGGCGAGATCGCGATTGGCCTGCGCCTCGGCGCGCTGTGCCACGAGTTCCCGGCGACGGGCGTCGAGGCGCGCCGTGTCGAGCCGGGCCAATACCTGTCCGGCCTCGACCCGGTCGCCGTCATCGACGAGCACGGCCACAAGCTGACCGGCGAGCTCGAAGCCGAGATCCGATCGCCGCCGCGAGATCACCCGGCCGGTGAAGCCGCGCAGCATGCGGTAGCTCTTTTCAAGATGCACCCGGGTGGTGGAGACCGGCAATGCCCGCGCGGCGCCGTCGGTCCCGTCCCCGTCGTCGCGCCCACGCAGGCCCGCGAAGCCCAGCGCGGCAAGCAGGCCGAGCAGAAGCACGAGTCCGGCGATCATCGCTCGATGGCGCAGGGGCGGGATCGTTGCCATCACATTCCAAACCGGGTTGCCTGAGCCGGACGGCATTGACTTGCCGTTGCCGGACGAATCCTGTATATCAAACTGGACGGCCCAGTCCAATATTTAAGATTCGCTCTTTTGCTAAGAGTTTAGTGACAAATGCACGGCAATGCACCAGGCCAGATCGGGGAGACACCGCGCCGCGGCCGGCGGCGCAGCCGCGACAAGGCGCGTGCGATCCTCGAGGCGGCGGCGGGATTGTTCCTGAGCCAGGGCTTCGAGCGCACGTCGATGGACGACATCGCGGCCAAGGCAGGTGTCTCGAAACAGACCGTCTATGGCCACTACAAGAGCAAGGAAGGACTTTTCCGCGCGGTCATCGCCGACCGCGTGTCCGCCTATTTTCCTCAAGACCCGATCCGCCATGCCCGCGCGCAGCCGCTTGAGCCGATGCTCGAGACCATGGGCCGGCAATATATGCGGCTCATTCTCTCCGACGAGGCGGCAGCGATGTTCCGCATCCTCGCCGCCAACGCTTCGAGCCACCCCAAGATGGTCGCACTCTTCTTCGAAGAGGGCCCGGCGCGGCTGATGCAGGCGATCGAGGAGCCAATCCGCCACGCGGCCAGGACGGGGCTCATCGATTGCCCGGACCCGGCCGAGGGCTGTGCCACCTTTTGCACCCTGCTCCGCGGCGATCTGTTCCTGCAGGCCGTTCTCGGACTCCTGGGCCCGGTCGACGAGGCGCTGATCGCCGACCATGTGGCGCGCAGCGTGCGCCAGTTCCTGGCCATCTTCCCGCCGCGCGCCAGCCACTAGCGCCCGCCCTTCGGGAGGGGGCATCCGTCCGTCTCGCGACGAAGGGGCAAGAGATTCCCTGACCCGTATCCGGCCCGCTGCCCTGTGCGAGCCGTATTTCGCGGCGTCCCTCAGTCTGCGAAATGGCGCTCATAGGCGACGCTGGTAAGGAAGTCGGCAAGCGCGTCGGCCTGCACAAGTTCCCGCATCAGGTCCGCCGCCGCACCATAATTCCCGGCCGCGAACGCGTCCTCTCCGAGCGCGGCCATGAGCGCCGCCACCTCATCGTCGAAGACGCGATCGATGAGCGCCGCATCGACCGTCTCGCCGCTGTCGAGCCGCGTCCCCATGGCCCGCCATTGCCAGAGCTGGGTGCGGCTGATCTCGGCGGTCGCCGCGTCCTCCATCAGATTATGGAGCGGCACCGCGCCACGGCCTGACAGCCAGGCGGCCAGATAGCCGATCCCGACATTGACGTTCATCCTGACCCCGGCCAGCGTCTTCGGGCCTTCGCACGGTGTCAACAGATCGGCCTGGCTCACCACCACGTCCTCGCGCTGGCGATCGACCTGGTTGGGCGCCGGCATCAGGCGATCGAACACTTCCTTCGCCACCGGCACGAGCGCGGGGTGCGCGACCCAGGTACCATCGTGCCCGTCCGAGGCCTCGCGCTCCTTGTCGGCGCGCACCTTGGCAAAGGCTTCCTCATTCGCCGCCGCGTCGCCCTTCACCGGAATCTGGGCCGCCATACCACCGATGGCGTGCGCCCCGCGGCGGTGGCAGACCTTGATCACATGCAACGCGTAGGCGCGCATGAAAGGCACCGTCATGGTCACCGCCGCGCGGTCGGGCAGCACCGCGGCCGGGTCCTTGCGATGGGTCTTGATGTAGCTGAAGATATAGTCCCAGCGCCCGCAATTGAGCCCGACAATGTTCTGCCTCAGCTCATAGAGGATGGCCTCGGCATGAAAGGCGCCGGGCAGCGTCTCGATCAGCACCGTCGCCTTGATCGTGCCCGGTGCGAGGCCAAGCCATTCCTCGGTGAAGGCGAAGACATCCGCCCACAGCCGCGCTTCTTCATAGTGCTGCAGCTTCGGAAGATAGAAATAGGGCCCTGATCCGGCGTCGATGAGCGCCTCGGCATTGTGGAAGGCGTGCAGTCCGAAATCGACGAAGGCGCCGGCCACGCGCTCGCCGTCGATCAGGAGATGCGCCTCGTCGAGGTGCCAGCCGCGCGGCCGCACCTTCAGGACGGCGATGGCGTCGCCGAGCGCATAGTCCTTGCCGCTGACGGGATCCTGATATGTGATCGTGCGCCGCGCCGCGTCGCAGAGATTGATCTGGGCGCGAATGATATTCTCCGCCGTCGGCGACAGCGCATCCTCGATATCCGCCATGAAGACGCGGGCACCGGAATTGAAGGCATTGATCATCATCTTGCGCTCGGCCGGCCCGGTGATCTCGACGCGACGGTCCTGAAGGTCGTCCGGCACGCCGGCGATCCGCCAGTCGGGGTCGGAAAGGCCGGGATGGTCGGCTGGAAAGTCCGGCCGCTCGCCGGCGTCGAAGCGGGCCTGGCGGCGCTCGCGTTCGGCCAGAAGCGCCCGGCGGCGTTCGCCGAAGCGCGAATGCAGTGCGGCCACGAAGGCAAGCGCGTCATCGCTCAGAATTTGTTCAGCCCCCGGGACCGAGGGAAAGCAGCACACCACTCGACCGTCACGCATTACCCGGACTCCTCCTCGAACTCGCTGA
>JBHHTO010000193.1:0-5008 GCA_046753425.1 Rhodothalassiaceae bacterium
GCAGCCCGCCGCGCTGCACGATCATGGTGACGATCGCCCCCTTGTGGATGAGCAGCGGCGCCCGGACCTCGCTCAGGCGAAGCGGGACGCCGGGGCGCAGGGGACGGACCGGTTCGCGGCCGAGAAGCTGTGTCTCGTCACTGATCATGGTGCGGTTGATGCGGCGTACGGGGATCTGCAGCCAGTCGATGTCGCGGGCGGTGATGACATCGCCGGGGCCGAGCGCCCGGGCGAGAACCGGCACCTTGCGCTCCGCCTCGGCGACACCGCTCAGCACCTCGCGACGCGCGAGGCCGCCGTCGGCGGGCAGGGCGAGGGTCACCGAAAAGCGGCCCGAGCGGCGGTCATAATCGACGCTGTCGAAGCGTATCGCCGCCGGGTCGGCGTCGACCGCCACATAGAGCGGGCCACTGTGGTTGGTGATGCGGAGGCGCAGCGGCGGGGTGGCGCCATGTTCGGCGAGGGCGGCGGCAATTCGCGCTCGCAAGGTCTCCTCGGAGATCGCCCGGCCGACGCGGGCCACCTTGACGAAGCCGATGCCGCCGGTCTCGATTCCGAGTCCCGCCTCGCGGGCGCGGGAGAGGATGTCGTGGCCGGACAGCGTCATGCTCTCGCCGGGCGGCGGTGCGGCGGCGATGATGCGGTCGGCGGCGGCGCCGGCCCCGGTAACGAGGTCGCCGAGACGGATCACCGCATCGCGGACCTCGACATGCGTGCGCAGCACGGCGGCGCCCTGCACCGGGGCGGCGATCGCGCCGAAGAGCGTGACGAGGAGAAGAAGTCGAAGCGACATGAACATCATGGCTCTCCCGCGGGTGCTCCGCCGCTAGCGGAGCTGATTGACCGAATCCATCATCTGGTCGGCGGTGGAAATGACGCGTGAATTGAGCTCATAGGCCCGCTGCGCCGAGATCAGGTTGGTGATCTCCTGTACCGCATCGACATTCGAGCGCTCGAGGAATCCCTGCTCGATGAGCCCGAAGCCTGCGGTACCGGGGGTGGCGACGGTGGCGGGGCCGGAGGCCTGGGTCTCGCGCAGCAGGTTCGAGCCGACGGCCTCGAGGCCCGCCTCATTGGCGAAGGTGGCAAGATCGAGCTGGCCGACGACCTGCGGATTGATTTGGCCATCGAGCAGCACCTGCACCTCGCCCTCCTGATTGATCGTGATGTCCACCGCCTCCTGCGGCACATTGATGCCGGGCAGGACCTGAAAGCCCTCCGAGGTCACGATCTGGCCGTTCTGGTCGAGCTGAAAGGAACCGGCGCGGGTATAGAGCTCGTCGCCGTTGGGCAATTGTACGCGGAAGAAGCCGCGCCCGTTGATCGCGAGATCGAGTGGGTTGTCGGTGAGCTCGAGGCTGCCCTGGCTCGAGATACGGTAGACCCCGGCGGCGCGGACGCCGACGCCGATCTGGATGCCGGAGGGTACCACGGTGCCCTGGGCGGTCGAATTGGCCCCGACCCGCTCGATGTTCTGATAAAGGAGGTCCTGGAATTCCGCCCGCCGGCGCTTGAAGCCGGTGGTGTTGAGATTGGCGATATTGTTGGAGATGATCTCGACATTGAGCTGCTGCGCAAGCATCCCCGTGGCTGCGGTACTGAGGGCCTTCATCTTTCGCTGCTCCTTTCCGTTCCCGTTCAGGCCTGGACGCGCGACAGGCGCTCGACGGCGCGGTCACGCAGGTCGCTGTAGGAATTGAGGCTGCGCTCCATCGACTGATAGCTGCGCAGCACATTGATCATGTTGGTCACTTCCTCGATGGCGTTAACATTGGATTCCTCGAGCGCACCCTGGATGATCCGGGTTTCGGCGGGTGCGGGCAGCGCCGGCTGGTCCGTCGCGAACAGGCGCTGGCCACGCCGCTCGAGCTGCTGGTGATCGGCGAAATCGACGAGCCTGAGGGTCGCGATCTCGCCCTTGTCGGAGCGGATGCGACCGTCCTCGGTGATCTCGAGCCTGAGATCGTCGCCGGCGATGGTGATCGGGCGATCCGCGTCATTGAGCACACGCGCACCTTCGGGTGTCGTCAGCTCGCCGGCGGCATTTCGTGTCAGGACACCGGCGCGCGTATAAAGACGCTCGCCGGTCTCGGTCTCGACGACGAGAAAGCCGGGCCCCTGGATGGCGATGTCGAGTGGATTGTTCGTCGTCTCGATACTGCCCTCGCGAAAGTCGGGCACGACGCCGCGATCGATCACCATGTGGACCTGGCGCAATGACGCCGGGGTCTTTCCCTCCATGGTGAAGAGGAATTCGCCGAAGACCGCCCGCTCGCCCTTGAACGCCGTGGTCGAGGCGTTGGCGATATTGTTGGCGATGACGTCCATCCGCCGCTCGATGGATGTCTGATGCGACAAGCCGACTGAAAGCACCGTGTCCATGACTGTCCTCACATCGCAGGGTCCACCGCCGGCGATGCAACGCGCGTGCCAGACATGGAAAGGGCGCATTCCGGGCGGTTCCGGCCGCTGCCACCGATGGGCATCGGCAATGCGCTGCCGGCCGCCCGGCAAGCTTTGCCGGGGAGCGGCGCGTCCTGCCCGCGATGCGGGGCGGAAACTTACCACTTCTTAACATTCCGCCTATTAACTATAGCGTGCGCGACGCCGGCCAGGGGCCGGTGCGATGGAATCTGCTGGAGAACGGAGCCCTCATGGCCGACGCGGAAGACCAGGATCTCGAGGAAGAGGGCGGCGAGGAAGGCGAAGGCCTCGAAGACCTCAAGCCCAAGCGACTGAGCGGCAAGAAGATCGTCCTGTTCGGCGGCGGCCTGCTGCTGCTTGTGCTGCTCGCGGGCGGCGCCTGGTTCTTTCTCGGCGGCGGCGAGGATGAGGAACACAAGGAGGCCGAGGCGGCGCAGGAAGCGGCGGAGCTGGTTTTCGTCGATCTGCCGGAGCTTGTCGTCAATCTCAACACCGGATCGCGCCAGAGCAGCTATCTGCGCGCCAAGATCAGCCTCGAGCTTGCAAAGGAAAGCGATCGCAAGCTGGTCGAGGACCGTCTGCCGCGCGTGATCGACGACTTCCAGGTTTATCTGCGGGAGTTGCGGCCCCAGGACCTGAGCGGCTCCGCGGGGCTCTTCCGCCTCAAGGAGGAGCTGCTCGTCCGTCTCAATCTTTCGGTCGCGCCGGCCGAGGTCAAGGACGTGCTCTTCCGCGAAATGCTGGTGCAGTAGGATCGGATGGCCGAGGACAAGGAAAATCAGGTCGACGAAGAGGCCATGGCCGCCGAATGGGAGGCGATGGCCGCGGGTGACGACGCGGCGCCGGCCGAGGCCGGCGAAGGCGACGAGGAAGGCGATCTCGAGGCGGTTCCCGGCCAGGCGCCGGGCCGTGTGCTCGACCAGGACGAAATCGACAGCCTGCTCGGCTTTGACGGCGACGACGATGACGGCGAGGCACAGGGGATCCATGCGCTGATCAATTCGGCGCTCGTCTCCTACGAGCGCCTGCCCATGCTCGACATCATCTTCGACCGCATGGTGCGGATGATGTCGACGTCCTTGCGCAACTTCACCTCCGACAATATCGAGGTCAGCCTCGACAATATCACCTCGGTGCGCTTCGGCGATTATCTGAACTCGATCCCGCTGCCGGCGATGCTGGGCGTCTTCCGTGCCGAGGAATGGGACAATTACGGGCTGATCACCGTCGACAGCTCGCTCATCTATTCGATCGTGGACGTGCTTCTCGGCGGTCGCCGCGGCACCGCCGCCATGCGCATCGAGGGACGGCCCTACACGACCATCGAACAGACGCTTGTCGAGCGCATGATCGCGGTTGTGCTCAAGGACATGTCGGCGGCCTTCGAGCCGCTGTCACCGGTCAGTTTCACCTTCGACCGGCTGGAAACGAATCCGCGCTTTGCAACCATCGCCCGGCCGCCGAACGCCGCCGTGCTGGTCAAGCTCCGGATCGACATGGAGGATCGCGGTGGCCGCCTCGAGATCCTCTATCCCTACGCAACGCTCGAGCCCGTGCGCGAACTGCTGCTGCAGCGATTCATGGGCGAGAAATTCGGCCGCGACAGCATCTGGGAGACCCATCTCGCGACCGAGCTGTGGTCCGCCGATCTCGAACTGCGCGCGATCCTCGACGAGCAGTGGCTAAGCCTGCGCGAGGTCATGAACTTCAAGGTCGGCCAGACCATCATGCTCAATCTCGGGCCGCAGGACAGCATCCAGATGCGCTGCGGTGACGTGCCGCTTGTCCGCGGCAAGATGGGCCGCAGCGGCCATCATCTGGCAATTAGGGTCGACGACGCGAGCAAACTCAGGCATCGCGCCCAGGCAGAGGAGTAGACGATGGCAGGTTTCGAGCTTGGCGGACTCATCATCGATCTCGTGCTGGTTCTCTTGCTGGGAGCGGTGCTTGTCGCCTGTATCCGGGTCAATCGCGGTCTGGCCACGATCCGCGAGGGGCAGGCGGAGCTCGCCAGCCTCGCAGGACGCCTCGACAGCGCGACCCGGCAGGCGCGCGAGGCGATCGCCGAACTGAAGGCAGAGAGCAGCCGCGTCGAGAAGGATCTCTCGAGCGAGGTACGAAAGGCGCGTGCCCTTGCCGACGAGCTTCTTGTCATTACCGAAGCGGGCGAGAATCTCGCGAGCCGCCTCGAGGAACGGCTCACCGGCGAGGCGCGCGCGGTGGCGCGTGAGGACGGTGACGAGGGCCCGCGCGTCATCCATGCCCTGAGGGAAGCCCGATGAAGGCGGCCGGAAACGCGGCTGCACCGGTAAGGAGCCTGCGGCTTCTCCCCCTGTTTCTGGGCGTTCTTCTCGTCGCGCTCGTATTCCGGATCGGCGATTTTGCCGACGATGTGGGCAGGATCGTGACGGTCGCCCGCGCCCAGGAGGCGGCGGATCCGGCACCGCCGGCGGACACCCGCGAGGCTGATGCGGCGGCAACCGAAGCCGCGCCGGAGACGGACACCCCCTCACCGGAGGCGACAGATGCGGCAGAGCTCCCGCTTGCCGGCATTAGCCGCGCCGAGCTCGCGCTCCTCCAGCTC
>JBHHTO010000194.1:0-4983 GCA_046753425.1 Rhodothalassiaceae bacterium
CGTGGGCTGCGGCGGACCACCGCGAGCGCCCCCTCTTCCTTGAGGAAGGCATAGAGCCTGGGCTGGAAGCGGAAGATCTTTGCAAAACGCTCGGACCGGTCGGGCCCGTCCTCCGGAATCCGGAATTCCTCGCGCCCGGCGAGGTCCTTTTCGCTCAGGCGGCTGAAGAGTGGCTTGTCGGGGATCGACGGCTTGCCACCCTTGCTCAGGAGCACGATCTTGCCCTTGAGCTTGCCCCTGAATTTCTCGAAATCCTTTTCCGACTCGATGACCGCCTTTACCGCCTCGCCGCGGATGACACCGTCGGTGCCCGGGTGCCAGCTCAGGGGCAGGGCGTAGAGCTGGGCCTCGCGCGGCGCCACCATGCGCACCACCGATTTCGAGAAGCTCCAGCCGCGCCCGAATGCGAAGCCCTCGAGGTGGGCATTCCTGAGGCCCCATTCGGTGAACTTCTCGCGCGTCCAGTCATTGGCGCGCCGGAGCGCCGGCGAGCCGGTAAGCCGCGGGCCGATGACATCGGTCATGTATTCGAGCGTTTCCATCACCTGCGAATGATTGAAGCCCTCGTCGCGGATGCGGTTGACCATGTCGAGATCGACCGGCTCGGGCTCGGCGGCGAAAGCTGGAATGGCGATGACGGTGGCAAGTGCGAGATTGGCGAGCAGATGACGCATGTGGGGCCTCCCCGGTCGGTTCCCGAAATGATTTTTTGGGAGTCTGCGTTCGTTCCGGGTCTGTGGTCAAGCGCGCGCGGAACCGCGACGGGGGTCTGAACTCAGGTTTACAATTGCGCATTGCGTGTCCTGGGTTCGTGCCGAGGAGACCTGTCAAGGGTCGTCTCGAAGCACGAATGAAGGGCTTTGACACGCCGCTACTCGCGGCTGCCCAGCCCGAACGGACCCTAATTCTGGCCGCCGCTTGCTCCGGATTTGCACCCCTGGAGCGCGAGGCGGACCCACACCGGAGTGTGGTCGGATGCCTTCTCGCGGCCGCGGACGAGGCGGTCCACCTCGGCGGCGCGCAGACGGTCGGCCGCCTGCGGCGAGAGCAGGAGATGGTCGATGCGGATGCCATCGTCGCGTTGCCAGGCGCCGCGCTGGTAATCCCAGAAGGTGAAGCAGTCGCCGACGGGATGGCACTGGCGAATGGCATCGGTCCAGCCCTGATAGACGAGCGTGCGCCATTTCGCCCGGGATTCGGGACGGAACAGCGCGTCGTCCTTCCAGGCATCGGGGTCGTGGCAGTCCTGCGGCGTCGGGATGATATTGTAGTCGCCGGCGAGAACCACCGGGCGCTCGAGCGCAAGGAGCCCGCGCGCATGTGCGATCAGCCGGTCGAGCCAGGCGAGCTTGTAGTCGAATTTCGGCCCCGGTGCGGGGTTGCCGTTCGGTGCGTAGATCGAGGCGACGCGCACGCCATCGATGTCGGCCTCGATATAGCGCGCCTGATGGTCATCCGGATCGCCGGGCAGGCCGCGCAAGACCTCGCGGATCGGCGCCCGCGCAAGGATGGCCACGCCATTGAAGCCTTTCTGGCCGTGGGTCTCCACCTGCCAGCCGCGGGTCGCGAACGCGAGACGCGGAAAATTCTCGTCGCTCGACTTGATCTCCTGCAGGCAGACGACATCGGGCGCGGCCTCCTCGAGCCACTCGAGAAGCCGCGGCAGCCGCGCCTTGATGCCGTTGATGTTGAAGGTCGCGATCTTCATCGGTCCTCTCCAGCCTGTCGCAGGGCGCCGCGAAAGCCGCGACGGGCGCGGGCGCCGATCAGGAGGCCGCAGCGGCCGGCATGATCTCCGGTGCGATGACCGGATCGCGCTTGATCGTGCGCAGCACCACGTTCGAGCGGATATGGTCGATATAGGGCATCTGCATCAGGACGTCCTCGAGAAAACGGCGATAGGCCCGCATGTCGGACGCCAGCACCTTGAGCACATAGTCCTCGTCCCCGGTTGTTGCATAGCACTCCTGCACCTCGGGACGCGACAGCACCACCTCCATGAATCGCTCGGTGTTCATGCGCACGTGCTTTTCCAGTCGCACATGGACGAAGACGGCCTCCATGAGGCCCACCTTCTCGGGGTCGACGAGCGCCGCATAGCCGGTGATCACGCCGCGCTGCTCGAGGGCGCGGATCTTGCGCCAGCAGGTGGAGGCCGACATGTGCACCCGTTCCGCGAGCTCCTGGATTGACAGGCGGCCGTCACATTGCAGGGCGGCGAGAAGGGTCCTTTCGTCATCCTTCAGCATGATGAACTGAATATCCCGCCTTGCCCGTTAACGAGAAATGAACGTTTCATATTTTACCTGGTGATGGAAAGAATGAAAACCCCTTTCAGGCTCTCCGGTGTACACTGCCTGGACCGCGGGTGACGCAGGGAATGGCGATGGCGGATGGGAATGTCCGGTCGGGCACGGCGGCAACCGGGCGCGCGAGCGTACCGGCGAGCCTCGATGCCGCCTATCGTCTGACGGATTGCCTTGCGCGGCGCGAGGGCCGCGTCTTCCTGACCGGCACCGAGGCGCTGGTCCGCATTCTTCTTGACCAGCGCCGTCTCGACCGTCGGGACGGACGCAAGACCGCGGGCTTCGTCAGCGGCTATCGCGGCTCGCCTTTGGGCGGGCTTGATCTGGCGCTGTGGAAGGCGAAGGACTTCCTCGACGCCGAGGACATCCTCTTCCAGCCGGCGGTCAATGAGGAGCTTGCCGCGACCGCGGTGATGGGAACGCAGCAGGTGGAAAGCGACCCCCGCCGCACCGTCGATGGCGTGTTTGCGCTCTGGTACGGCAAGGGCCCCGGTGCCGACCGGGCCGGTGACGCGCTCAAGCACGGCACCGCCTATGGCAGCTCGCCGACCGGCGGTGTTCTGGTCGTCGTCGGTGACGATCATGGCTGCGTCTCGTCCTCCATGTCGCATCAGTCCGACCTCGCCATGCGGTCCTGGTACATGCCGGTGATCCACCCCGCCGATGTCGGCGAATATCGCGATTTCGGGCTCTGGGGCATCGCCGCCTCGCGCTTTTCCGGCGCCTGGATCGGCTTCAAGGCGATCTCCGAGACAGTGGAGAGCGGCGGCACCGTCGATCTCGGCCCACTGCCGCATTTCCGGGTGCCGGCCGATTACACGCCGCCCGAGGGTGGCCTTCATTATCGCTGGCCCGACTTCCCCGGCATGCAGATCGAGCGCCGCAATCGCGAGAAGCTGCGCGCGCTCGCCGCCTTCGCCCGCGCCAATCCGCTCGACCGCCGGGTGCTGGGAGAGGACGATGCGCGCTTCGGCATCGTCGCCGCCGGCAAGGCCTATCTCGACCTCATGGCGACGCTGGATGGGCTTGGTATCGATGCCGCCCGTGCCGCCGGGATCGGCCTTGCGGTCTTCAAGGTGGGCCTCGTCTGGCCGCTCGAATCGACGGCGATGCTCGCGTTCGCGCGGGGAAAGGCGGAGCTTCTCGTGGTCGAGGAAAAGCGCGGGCTGATCGAGGACCAGCTCAAGGCACTGCTGCATGACCATGTCGGCGCCGGCGCGCCACGGGTCTACGGCAAGCGTGGACCCGGCGGCGAGCCCTGGGTCGAGGATGTCGAGGAATTGCGCCCTTCGCGGCTCCGCAAATCCCTTCTCGCCTGGCTCGGCCGCATCGCACCGGCGCGCGAGCCTGTCGTGGCGGCGGATCAGGTGGACGAGGTCACCCCTCCGGGCGGCAGCCGCCGCGTGCCCTATTTCTGCTCCGGCTGTCCGCACAATCGCTCCACCCGCGTGCCCGAGGGGGCAGACGCCTTCGCCGGCATCGGCTGCCATTTCATGGCGAGCTGGATGGACCGGCAGACGACGACACTCATCCAGATGGGCGGCGAGGGCGTGCACTGGGTCGGCCGCGCGCCTTTTGTCGGCAACCGTCACGCCTTCCAGAATCTCGGCGACGGCACCTATTTCCACTCCGGCCAGGTCGCGCTCCGGCAGGCGGTCGCCGCCGGCATCAACATGACCTACAAGATCCTCTACAATGATGCCGTCGCCATGACCGGCGGGCAGCCGGTCGATGGCACGCTCACGGTGGATCAGATCGCGCGGCAGGTGCGTGCCGAGGGGGTCGAACGCATCGCGGTCCTGAGCGATGAACCGGAGAAATATCACCGCCAAGCGGACTTCCCCGACGGCACGACCATCCACCATCGTGACGAGCTGCTTGCGGTGGAGAAGGAGCTGCAGCAGGTCCCCGGCGTCTCGGTTCTCATCTACGACCAGGCCTGCGCCGCCGAGAAGCGCCGCAAGCGCAAGCGCGGCCTCTACCCCGATCCGCCGAAGCGGGTGTTCATCAACGAACGCGTCTGCGAGGGTTGCGGCGACTGCTCGGTGCAGTCGAACTGTCTCTCCGTCGTGCCGGTAGAAACAGCGTTCGGGCGCAAGCGCCGCATCGAGCAGTCCTCGTGCAACAAGGACTATTCCTGCGTCGACGGCTTCTGCCCGAGCTTCGTCACCGTGGAGGGTGATGGACTCGAGCTGAAACGGCCAGCGCCCGAACGGATCGACGCCGATCTTCGCGCGCGTCTCCCGGGCCTTCCCGCCCCCGCACCGCTCTTTCCCGAAGGGGATGCCGATATCCTGGTGACCGGCGTCGGCGGCACCGGGGTCGTCACCATCGGTCGCGTCGTCTCGATGGCAGCGCACCTCGCCGGGCGCTCGGCCTCGGTTCTCGATTTCATGGGCTTTGCCCAGAAGGGCGGGGCGGTGCTGAGCCATGTGCGCTTGCGTTCCGATCGCTCGGCAAGGCATCCGGTGCGTATCGATCGCGGCGAGACCGATATCCTGCTCGCCTGCGATATCGTGGTCGCCACAGATGCCGAGCCGCTGGCGAGCCTCGCCCGGGGCGAGAGCCGCGTTATCGTCAACCGGGCGCTCATCCCGACCGCGGATTATGTGCGCGACCTCCGCGCCGACATCGATTATGCGGGGCGCCTCAAGGCGTTGAAGGACCGCGGCGGCGC
>JBHHTO010000195.1:0-4908 GCA_046753425.1 Rhodothalassiaceae bacterium
CGATGACGAGCGCCCTGTTCGCCTGCCCGCAGCGCAGGAAATTGTCCGCGGTCGCCAGCGCGTAGATGAAGCCCGAACACACCGCCTGGACGTCGAATGCGAAGCCGCGGGTCATGCCGAGCGCGGCCTGCACCATCGTCGCCGTCGCCGGAAAGGTGTAATCCGGTGTTGCTGTCGCGAGCACGATGAGGTCGATGTCCTTGGCGTCAAGACCGGCCTTCTCGAGCGCCCGGCGCGCCGCCTTGACGGCGAGATCGGAGGTCCGCTCGTCCGCGGCCGCGATATGACGCTGCCGGATTCCGGTGCGCTCCACGATCCACGCGTCGGAGGTGTCGACCCGCTGTGCGAGATCATCGTTGCTGAGCGCCCGGGCCGGCAGATAGCTGCCGGTGGCGCGAATGACCGATCGTCTTGTTTTCACTGCACTGCCGCCTGACCGTCGTCCTTTGCGGGCGTCCGTTCCCCGGCCTGTTGGTCGCCGTTCAGATCCTCGCGAATGAGCCGGATCAGGTCATGGCGTGCCATGTCGACGGCAACGCCGATCGCGGTCGCGAATCCCTGTGGCGAGGCGCCGCCATGGCTCTTGACCACGAGTCCGCCGAGGCCCAGCATGACGGCACCATTGTGGTTGTTGGGATCGAGATGGGCCCTCAGCGCCTCGAGGCCGCGCCGCGCCAGACCATAGCCGAGCCGCGACCAGAGTGAGGACCGGAAGGCTTCGCGCACCAGCCCGCCGATCAGCCGTGCCGTCCCCTCCATCGCCTTGAGCGCGACATTGCCGGTGAATCCGTCGGTGACCACCACGTCGACTGCGCCGGCGCCGATCTTGTCCCCCTCGACATAGCCGCGGAAATCGAGATGGGCGTTCGAGGCCCGCAGCAGTTCGGCCGCATCCTTGATCACCTCATTGCCCTTGAGCTCCTCCTCACCGATATTGAGGAGGCCGACCTGCGGCCGGCTCAGCCCCAGCACCGTGCGGGCAAAGGCCGCCCCCATGATCGCGAACTCGACCAGATTGTTCGCATTGCAATCGACATTGGCACCGAGATCGAGCATCACGCTTTCACCACGGTGGGTCGGAATGAGCGAAGCGAGGGCCGGCCGGTCGATCGAGGGCAGGGTTCGCAGGATGAATTTTGCCAGCGCCATGAGGGCACCGGTATTGCCGGCGCTCACCGCGACATTCGCCCTGCCCGCGCCGACCGCCTCGATGGCCTGCGCCATCGAGGACTGGCGCGCCCGGCGCAGGGCATGGCTGGGCCTGTCCTCGGCGCGGACAACGTCCTCGCAATGCACGATGCGGCTCGTGCGCAGCAGCGCCGGGCGTTTCTCGAGCAGCGACGCGACATCGCTTTCGCGCCCGAAGAAGAGAAATTCGACATCGGGATGGCGCTCGCGTGCGATGGCCGCACCCTCGATGGCGAGTTCGGGTGCCGCATCGCCTCCCATGGCGTCGAGTGCAATCGTCAATCTGCTGGTCACCGATGATCGCCCCAAATCCCCGACGATGGCCGCGGCTCCAGCCTGTTCCCGTCGTGCGCCGACGTCAATGGCCGCCACGGCCGCTCGCGGCGAAGCACCATAGCGCCGAATCCGCCCGCATCAAGACTTGTCCCGAAGATTTTTCAGAACGGCAAAGGGACCCGTCGCCCTCTCCCCGGCCTCACCGACCTCGTCCCACAATGTCACATCGACGCACGCGCCGGAAGGCCGATGCGGGTAGGGATCGAGCGCCAGGGACAGGCTCTGGGCGACGAGCTCGCCAAGATCGACCCCTTCCGCCTCCAGGATATCGAGGTCCTCCTCCGCCTCCGGATCGATCTCCACCTCGCGTTCGGCGAGGCGACCCGCGGGCACATAGCGGACACGGTAGCTGTCCACGATCTCGCTGGTTACCGGCTCGAGGCTGCGGACACAGCTTTGGGTGACCTCGGCATGAAGCGACCCACTGACGAGGATGTCGTCACCCGCCGCGGTCACCGTCATTTCCGCATCCAGTCGCGCGATGGCGACGAGACCGAAGCGCGCGGCGAGCCCGCTGCGATCCGCCGCCGACGCCGCCAGGCGCAATGTCAGCGGACCCGTCGCCAGATCCGCGTGCCGGATGCGGCGATGAAAGCTCCCGCTCATGCGTTCAATTCCGCGTGAGGCAGATCGGCGACCGCCGTCTCACCCGGCGGTGCGAGAAAGCCGACCTTTCCCGACTCGAGCGCCGCGTCGTCCTGTCGTGCGAGATACGCGACCTGATCGAGAACATGGGTGGCAAGTGCCCGCTGTACTTCTTCCGCCGGCGGCACGCCGCGCCAGAGATTGCGCGCAAGCGCCGCCGCAAGCGCCCCGCGATCCTGCGCCCGCGCCGGCGCCGCATAGGCGTTGACGCGTCCGTAGAAGGCGCGCGCCATGCGTTTCACGCGCTTGCCCACCGACAGATCGCCGACCCCCATTTCGCGCAGGCTGCGATCGAGATCGGCGAAAAACACTTCCTGCAGGCCACGTTGCAGGAGCTTGCCCCGCCGGTACGCCGCGAGCCGGTCAAGCAGGAGCCAGAGGTGCAGCGCGATGAGATCGAAACGCCCGTCGAGCGTATCTGCGACCGCATATCGTTCGTAGAACACCGGTCGACGTGCCGCGCGCACGACCTCGGCATAGAGTTCGAACGCCGCCCGCCGGCTCTGCCGCCGCGCACGCAGACGCTCGAACAGGGATCGGGCCAGGGGCATGCGACGTCTCGGCACTTGACTGGAACGGGGCGACATGGCTCTATCGCGCCGTTACATCGGTCTTCGATGGCAAAAGGTCAAGCGGGCGTCGCATGTCACTGTCGATCCGGAAGCCGCGTGCGCCACACTCGCGGTCCTCTCTTCTCGTTGCCGGGAGTTGCGTTCTCGGGGTCGCGCTCGCGCTTGGCGGCTGCACCACCTCGCGGCAGACACGCGGCTATATTTTCGACGAACAGGTGGTCAAGAACATCGCCCCAGGGGTCGACACTCGCGCCTCGGTGCAGCAGACGCTCGGCACGCCATCGACCACCAGCGCCTTCGGTGACGAGGTCTGGTACTATATCTCGCGCTCGACGGTGGTGAAGGGCTTCCTCGAGGAGCGTGCCGAGGCGCAGAATGTTCTCGCCATCCATTTCGACGACGGCGGCATGGTCTCGGAGATCGACCGCTATGACATGGCCGATGCGCAGAAGATCACGCCGCGCGACGACAAGACCCCGATCCGCGGCAAGACGCTCGGCTTCTTCCAGCAGCTCCTCCAGGGCATCGGACGCGTTGCTCCGGGCGGGCCCAACGGACCCGGTGGCCCGGGGCGCGGCCCGGGACGCGGCCCGGGACGCTGACCGGCCGAGCCCCCCGGGCAGGTTCGCACGTGACAGGAAAGCAGCGGCGCCCCGGATACCGGAGCGCCGCCAGATGAGCGGTCGTGCCTGCCCCGCTCAGTGGGCGAGGAAGGCGATGAGCAGGAGTGCCACGATGTTGGTGATCTTGATCATCGGATTGACCGCCGGGCCGGCGGTGTCCTTGTAGGGATCGCCGACCGTGTCGCCGGTGACCGCGGCCTTGTGCGCCTCGGACCCCTTGCCGCCATGCTGGCCGTCCTCGATGAACTTCTTGGCATTGTCCCAGGCGCCGCCGCCGGCGGTCATCGAGATGGCGACGAACAGTCCCGAAACGATGACCCCGAGCAGCACCGCCCCCACCGCGGCAAAGGCCTGTGCCTGACCGGCGATGAGGTCGATCACGACATAGGTCGCGATCGGCGCCAGCACCGGTAGCAGCGAGGGTACGATCATCTCCTTGATTGCGGCCTTGGTCAGGAGGTCCACCGAGCGCGCATAATCCGGCTTCTCGGTGCCCTGCATGATGCCGGGCCGCTCGCGGAACTGTCGCCGCACCTCCTCGACGACGGCGCCGCCGGCGCGGCCGACCGCGGTCAGGCCGAGCGCGCCGAAGAGATAGGGCAGCAAGGCGCCGATGAAGAGCCCGACAACGACAAACGGGTTGGACAGCGTGAAGTCGACCGTGAGATCCGAGAAATAGGTGTGGATGTCGGTGGTATAGGCCGAAAACAGCACCAGCGCGGCAAGACCGGCGGAGCCGATGGCATAGCCCTTGGTCACCGCCTTCGTCGTGTTGCCCACCGCATCCAGCGCGTCGGTGCGATTGCGCACGCTTTCCTCGAGGTCGGCCATCTCGGCAATACCGCCGGCATTGTCGGTCACCGGACCATAGGCATCGAGCGCCACCACCATGCCGGCAAGCGCAAGCATCGCGGTCGCGGCAAAGCCGAGCCCGATGACACCGGCAAGGCCATAGGCGACGATGATACCGGCCGAGATCACGAGCACGGGCAGCGCCGTCGCCTCGAGTGAAACGGCGAGCCCCTGGATGATGTTGGTCGCATGCCCGGTGACCGAGCTTCTCGCGATCGACTGCACCGGACGGAACTGGGTTCCGGTATAGAACTCGGTGATCCAGATGATGAGGCCGGTGACAACGAGGCCGATGATGCCACAATAATAGAGATCCCAGCCGCTGAACTGGCGGCCGCCATCGGCGAGGCTGAAGACACGATCGAGTCCCTCGGCCCCGAGTGCCCAGTCGAGCGCCAGATAGATGGCGATGATCGACAGCACCGCAGTCACGAGGAACCCGCGATACAGCGCCCCCATGATGTTCTGCGAGCCACCGAGGCGCACGAAGAAGGTGCCGACAATCGAGGTCACGACGCAGGTGCCGCCGATGACCAGTGGCAGGACCATTAGATCGACCGCACCGCTCTTCAGGAACAGCGCCGACAGCACCATGGTTGCGCCGACGGTCACCACATAGGTCTCGAACAGGTCCGCGGCCATGCCTGCGCAGTCGCCGACATTGTCCCCGACATTGTCGGCGATCACCGCCG
>JBHHTO010000196.1:0-4888 GCA_046753425.1 Rhodothalassiaceae bacterium
CCTCGTCGGGCCCGATCTCGGGCACCGCGGCACGCGGCTGCATGACCGTGGAGATGTCGTGCCGGCTCCAGTCACCCGGTGCAATCCGCCCGACATCGCGCGTCCGCACCGCGCCGATGAGGCGCCCGTCCCGGGTGACCGGGTAGAGGCTGAAATGATGGCGATAGGCATAGTCCTCGACGAAGCGGTCGAGCGGCAGGTCGGGCGGCACCGAGACCGGCTCGGCGTTCATCAGTTGCGCGACGGTCATGCCGGTCAGCGCCCGATGCGCCATCAACTGCGCCAGCGAACCCCGCGCCGCACTCCACAGAAAGAGGCCGATCAGTACCCACCACATGCCGCCCAGCCCGGCGCCCGTGAGAATGGCCCATCCGCCGAGCAACATAAGCAGGGCCGCGAAGCCCTGCCCGACACGCGAGGCGGTGCGGGTCGCGCCCCACAGGTTGCCGCGGCGCGACCACAGGAAGGCACGCAGGAGACGCCCGCCATCGAGCGGGAATCCGGGCACCAGGTTGAACAGCGCGAGGACGAGATTGATGGTGGCGAGATATTCCGCCAGGCCGATGAGGGGCGCCGCGCTGCCCATCGCGGCGAGGGCGCCGGCGAGGAGGTGGAAAAGTCCGGCCAGGGCGAAGCTCATGACCGGCCCGGCGGCCGCCACCTCGGCCTCGATGCGCGGGGTCGGCGGCTCCTCCTTGAGTTCGGCGACACCGCCGAAGAGAAAGAGCGTGATACCGCCGATCTTCATGCCGCGGGCGCGCGCGACCATGGCATGGCTCATCTCGTGCAGGATGAGCGAGGCGAAAAGCCCTGCCATGCCGAGGATGCCGAGACTCCAGTAGGTGCTCTGCGGCAGGTCCGGATAATAGGCCGGGAAATAGCCGGCGGCGAGCGACCAGGCGACGAGGATGGCGAGCAGGACCCAGCTCAGATTGGCCCGCACCTCAAAGCCGAAAAGACGGAACAGCGTGATGTTATGCCCGGGCATCGACCATCTCCTCCTCGCGCCGGCGCGGCGCCGCGCCGCTGCTCGCCATATCATAGACGAAAGCATCCCGCCCGGGACGGGCAAGCCGCCAGCGGTATTCGAGCGTCGATCCCGGCCAGTTGTTGGTGATGCGGCCCTGCTCGTTCCTGTACCAGTTGCCGCAGGCCGCTGCCCAGACCCCGCGGGCAAGGCGGGCCGCGATCTCCTCATTGAAACGGCGCATGGCCGCGGCACGCACGGCGACGGTCCGCGCGCGCCGGCGCACGAGCCCGTCGAGCAGCCGTGTGATGAGGCGGATCTGGCACTCGAGCATGAAGAGGATCGAATTGTGCCCGATATTCGTGTTCGGGCCATAAAGGAAGAAGAGGTTGGGAAAGCCGGCGGTCATCACGCCGAGATAGGCCTCGGCACCATCGCGCCAGCACTGGCGGAGATCGCGTCCATCGGGTCCGGAGACCACAAGGCCGGGGAGAAAGTCGCTGGCGGCAAAGCCTGTGGCGTGAACGAGCGCGTCGAGCGCATGCAGGCGGCCATCGACGGTCTCCACCCCCGCCGGCGCGATGTGGGCGATCGGCGTCGTCACGAGCGCGACATTCTCGCGCATGAGCGCCGGGTAGTAGTCATCGGACAACAGGATGCGCTTGCAGCCGAGCGGGTAGTCGGGTCGGAGCTGTCGCCGCAGCCCGGGGTCGGGGACCTGCGCGCGAAGATGCCCGAGTGCCAGCGCCGTCACCCGGCGCGCGACCAGGCTGCCCGGCGAGAAACCGGGATAGAGAAGCTCGAACTGAGCATAGAGCCGCAGCCGGTGAAGACGACGCAGGCCCGGCACCCGGGCGAACATGCGGCGGCGCCAGTGCCCATAGGCGTGATCGCGGCGCGGGATGATCCATGGCGGCGAGCGCTGGAAGACGGTGAGGGCGCGGGCCTCGCGCGCGAGTGCGGGCACGATCTGGATGGCGCTCGCCCCGGTACCGATGACGCCGATACGCTTGCCGGCAGGATCAAAGCCCGGCTGCCAGCGGGCGGAATGAAAGCTGGTGCCGGCGAAGCTGTCGCGCCCCGGAATGTCGGGCAGTTTCGGTTCGGAGAGTTGCCCCCGCGCGATAACGAGGATGTCCGCCTCGGCGCTTCCGCCGCCCGCGAAACCGAGCTGCCAGCGGGCGGACGCGGCATCGAAACGGGCCTCTACCAGATCATGGCCGAAGCGGATAAGGGGCAGGATGCCGAATTCCCTGGCGCAGCGTTCGATATAGGCCCGGATCTCCGGCTGCGGCGCATATTTGCGCGACCAGTGGGGATTGGGCGCGAAGGAAAAGCTGTAAAGATGCGCCGGCACGTCGCAGGCGCAGCCGGGATAGATATTGTCGCGCCAGGTGCCGCCGGGGCGATCGCTCCGTTCGTACAGCACGAGATCGCGATAGCCGGCCTGCCGCAGGCGGATCGCAAGTCCGATGCCGGCAAAGCCGGCACCGATGATGGCGATCCGGGGCGTCACTGACGGGTCCTGATCGGCTCTCGGCATAAGCTCCCCAATATTCCGCTCTGTCAGATGTGTCAGACTGCGACCGCGATGCCCGAATGGCAAGATGATGTTCCCGCTCATTGCCGCCACACAAGCAACGGGGTGCACGTTTCCCGCGCAGAAGGACCGGATTTGCCATTCATGCTACGCTCCATCGAGAGCCACAGAGGAGACGCCGATATGCCTGACGATGACAAGGACGACCGCGGCACAGCTATCGACCGGCGCATGATGCTGCTGGCGGGAGGGGCTGTTCTGGTGCTCGCCGCCTGCGGCGGTGATGACAAGGAAAAGAAGGGTGGTGGCGATGCAGGAGGGCGGCCCTGCCCGGTCGACAAGGCGGTGCTCCGCGACAAGTTTCTTGGCATGCTCCTCCTTGGCGCCTATGGCGATGCGCTCGGCGGCCCGCACGAATTCCCGGATGGCCTGAACGGCAGGACCACCGATCCGGGAACCCTGCAGCGCCTGCCACCCTTTGGCCGCTATCGCCGTGACTCTGCGAGTCCCTGGGGCCTCTGGCCCGACCCGTCCTCGATCAACAAGACCAGGAAGGGAGTGATCACCGGCGACACCTCCTTCCGGGTTGCGATTCTGCACCAGTGGCTGTGCGCGCTTGCGCGATCGAACGAGGTACCAGGTGAAGCCGGCTTTCTCGCCTGGCTCAAGGCCCGCAAGGCACCGCTGGCGGACGCCCCCCAATGGCAGAAGAGCCGCTATGCGCAGATTCGCGCCTGGGTCTGCATGCTCGAGGACGGAAAGCGCCTCAAGACGAACCGCGAGGATTTCGAGCCGCGTGACGGCAAGGTTGACGGCAAGCCGGTCCAGACCTTTTCCGCAAGGATGTCCCGGTCGTATTCGGGCCCTTTCTCTATCTCGCGCTCGCCGCCATCTATGCCTGCTGTCCACGCGACCGGACCTACTGGCAATTCCGGGATTTCAGTTGTCTAGATCAGTCCTATGGCAAGGAATTCACCGTGCTTCTCGCCGCGATGATGGCCGCCGCCATGTGCAACACCTCCAAGGAGGTCGCATTTGGCGACTGGTTCTGCCGCTCTGCCGAAAGCACCCTCGCGTCAGCGCCGGGCAACGCCGCAGCCCGGCGGCGGCTAAAGAATGCCTTTGACGCGGCCAAACGATTCGGCAAGGCAAACAGCGGACTGGGAGAGAAGGAGTTCGTCGAGAAGCTCAAGCGCGAGCTGTACGACCGGCACATGGCGGCGGGTCCGGATCATCAAAGGAACGGTTTCGAGAATTTCGACCCTCTCCTTTTCCTCAAGCAGATGGCCGCAGTGGCCAGCTATGCAGGTCGCGACATGAGAAAGGCGCTGCGTATTCTCGCTGCCGGGCCCGGCGATGCGGATACGGTGCCGTCATTCCTCGGCTCGATCATGGGGGCGTGGTGTGGCGCAAAGCGTCTGAAGGCGGACGACTCCGGGCTTTCCGCGGACCTTGCGGCCGTCGCCGACTGTATCAGGCGCCTTTACGGGGTCGCGATCGATCGCATCGCCGACTGCCTTGTCGATCTCGCCGACAAGCATGGCTGCTGCAGGAAGTCGGGAGGGCGATGAGGGCGTGCCGCACGGTCGGCGTGCCGTTCCGTCCATCATGCTGGGCAGCCGCCATATATTTCTCGACAAGCCCCGCGGCGCCGTCGCAGCATGTTGGTGCCAGTCCGACACCAATGAAGGGGGTATTTGCCATGAACACGGCTCTGGTCGCGCTCGCCTGGACGGCGGTCTTCTGTCTGCTGCTCTGGATCCCGTACGTTCTCGCCCGTATCGGGCAGAAGGGGCTGATGGGGGCGATGGGCAATCCCTCGCCCGACGACCCGGCGCTGCCGGCCTGGGCCGACCGCGCCAAGCGCGCACATATGAATCTGGTCGAGAATATCGGGCCCTTCGCCGTTGCCGTGCTGATTGCGCACGCCCTTGGTGTGAGCGACCCCGCGGTGGGAACGGCGGCCGTCGTCTTCTTCTGGGCGCGGGTCGCGCATTGGCTCGTCTACACGCTCGGCATTCCGGTGGTGCGCACGCTCGCCTTCGCCGTCGCCTGGATCGCCAATCTGTGGATTCTCTGGCTCATCATCGGCGCGCTTTACGGCGGCTGAGGCGCGGCGGCCGAGGCACGAAAGGCGCAACCGGCGTCGCTCCCGCAAGCGCGGTTCAGCCGGCCGTGACGGTGAGCGTGACGCCTTCGTGCGCCTGAAGCGCTTTCAGGATCGCAGAGAGATTGTCGGCGCGCGGGTTGCCCTTCGCCGACAGCATGCGCATGAGGCTTTTCGGCGACTTGCTGAGCCGCCGCCCGAGTTCCTCGAACCCGATGGTGCCCTTCACGAAATCGCGCAGCATCAGTTGCGCGGTGACGGAATCGCCTTCGAG
>JBHHTO010000197.1:0-4875 GCA_046753425.1 Rhodothalassiaceae bacterium
AGATCGGGATATAGCGGGTATAGGGCGATTTCGCCGCCTTGCGCCCGTCGAGCACGGGCACGCCGCTCATCTCGGTATAATCGCCGCGCTTGACCGCCGCTTCGATGGCGGCGATGTCGAAGATCACGACCCAGTCCTGCTCGGACGCCGTCATGCCGGCAAGATCGGTCGCCTCCTCCGAATTGTAGCAGGTGGAAAAGGCGTATTTGCCCTCATAGTCGGCATCGCAATTGTCGAGATTGCCGTCGACCAGCACCTGCCAGGCGATCTCCATCTTGTCGCCGTCGACCGCGGTGAAGACGCATTTGTACTTGGACGCGTCATCGAGGATGGTGCCGTCATTGGGGATCGGCACCCGGTGCTCGGAATTGATGAACACATAGCCGGTCCGCGGGTATTTCTGCGGCCGCATGCCGTGCATGTCCGAGGCGTTGGGGATCTCGATGATCTTGTCGACGCGCATGATGTCGCAGCGCACCCGCGCGATGCGCGTGTTCGCCTTGTCATTGGCGAACAGATAGCGGCCGTCATAGGTGCCGTCGGTGAACGACATGTGCGGATGGTGCAGGTCACCATTGAGGAAGATGCCGCCGCGCGACTCGAGCGACTTCTTCGTCTCCGGCAACAGGCCCTCGGTGAGGATGCGGCGCGAGGGATTGGAGACCCCGTAGCCGCGCGCGCCGTCGTAGTTGAACACCGGAATGCGCATCAGCTCGCGCATCGAGGGCACGCCGAAGATGCGGATTTCGCCCGTCTGGCCGGATGACCAGAAACCGTAATAGTCATCGAGCTGCCCGGGCGCGACCTCGGTCTTGCTCCTCGGTTCGCTCTTCGCTTCCTTGGCGGTCTTCGTATTGTCGCAGGCGCTCAGGCTGAAGGCACCAAGCCCCGCAAGGCCCGCCAGCACCGCCCCACCGGCGGTGCCGCCGAGAAGTCCGCGCCGGCTGGGAGCGAGGATGCTCGGCGTCGGCCGTTCGTCATCAGGACGTTTCGACATGATGCTCTCCTTTCCTTTCGAGAGGCTCGGGGGGACCAGGGCGCCGCCCAGTGGCGCCCTTCTTGGCAAGAAGCGCGGCCTTCTCGGCCCGCTGCTTCGGCGTCAACGTCGAATCCGAGGCGCGCAGAAGTCGCCGTTCGCGGCGCAGACGATCCTGGATTGCACGCGGGCATTGATGGTCGTCGTAATAGAGGAGCTGGCAGTCGAGGCAGTAGATGCACTCATTGACATTGATGTGCCCGTCGGGATGGATCGCCGCCGTCGGGCAGGCCCTGGCGCAGAGCTGGCAGGGATTGCCGCATTCGCGGTAGCGCTTGAGCCACTCGAACATGCGGAGCCGCGACGGGATGGCGAGTGCTGCGCCCAGGGGACAGAGATAGCGGCAGAAGAAACGCTCGATGAAGAGATTGACGACGATGAGCCCGCCGGCGAAGACGACGAAGGGCCAGGCGCGCATGAAATTGAGGATGATCGCCGTCTTGAAGGGCTCGACCTCGGCCAGGCGCTCGGCGAGCGACATCGAATAGAAGGAGGTGCCGAAGAGACCGAGGAAGACGATGTACTTGATCGGCCACAGGCGCTCATTGAGCCCCCAGGGCAGCTCGATCTGCCGAATCTTCAGAAAACGCCGCCCGAGCCGGTTCGTGATCTCCTGCAGGGCGCCATAGGGGCAGAGCCAGCCGCAGAAGACGCCGCGTCCCCAGAACAGCATGCCGGCCGCCACCCCCACCCAGAGGATGAAGATGAGCGGCGCCATGAGGAAATAGCCCCAGGAGAAGTCGGTGACCAGCGCGTTGGCGAAGGTGAGGACGTTCACCACCGAGAGCTGGGCATTCATGAAGAAGCCGAGCCAGACGAGCACCACGCTGAGATAGCCGTAGCGCACCCACTGCGCCAGCCGGCGGCGTTTCACGAGCCAGTCCTGGAAGAAGAAGATCAGCGTCAGGATCCCGAGAAGGACGGCGAGACCGGCGATCTCGGGCAGCGACTGGCGCCAGATCCGGAGCCAGAGTTGTTCGCGCGCCGCGGCCTCGCCCAGGGTCGTCCCGGTGGCCGGTCCCGTGCTGCCCGCGAGCCGTCCGCGGCGTTCGACATAGATCGCGGGAAGCTCGTAATCGAGCGCAAAACGGGTGAAGGCCTTCTTGCGCGGGCCGATCTGGCGGTTGACCAGAAGTTCGAGGCGGAAGGGCACGGTGGGGTCGAAGCCCGTTCCTTCGGGGATGAAGAAGAGACCGACCTCGCGGAAGTCGGGCGCGCCCGCGGCAGCGACGCGCGCGATGCGGAGATGATCATGGTCGTGGAAACGGACCGAGACGTCGCCCTGGATAAGCTGGATACGATCGAAGATGCCGCCGCGCACATAGCCCGACCCCTTGAAGGAATAGAGGCCCGAGCCCATGACGAGAACCGCCTGCTGCCCGGGCCCAAGACGTGCCTTGAGACGGGCATAGCCGCGCGCACCGAGAAGGCTGCGACCGATCGTGGGCGCCGAGACGAGGGCAAGGCCGAGCCGGATGAAGCGGGCGTCGGGGTCGGGCGCCTCGGGCCGTCCTGCCGCCTCGTTCTCGCCGGCGCGGCGGAAGGCCTCGGTGACGTCGCCGACGCTGAGCTCGAGCAGGCGCACCGAGCCCTCCTCGACGAGCGTCCGCCAGTCCTTGACCTCGGGTTCGGCTGCGGTCTTTAGGACGCCACGCCGCGCGCCGGCGCTTTTGCTCCCAAGTCCGCCGATCCCCTGCGCCCGGGCGAATTTGAGCGTCGCGCGGCGGATCGAGTCGTCGATCACCATGATCGTCACCGTCGCCCCGGCGACGATGTCGGGCCCCCTGTCGGCGACCCCTTCCACACGCTCGCGCACCATGTTCCGGCCGATGAAATGCGCGATCACGGCACGGATCTTCGCCTCGGGAATGCCGATCAGCACGATCGGCTCGTGATGCTCGACGAGCTCGGCGCCGGTGATCGTGCCATCGGGATCGAGTCCGAGAAGGATGCGGATCGGCTTTCCCGAATAGCCCACCGCATTGACATAATCGGTGGTGAGGATGGCATGGCCGGCGACCGTACCGTCCTTCAGGATCGGCGCCATTGGTGGCGAGGCGGACAGGGGACCATAGCCCTCGGCGCCGGGCATCAGCCGTTCGGCGGGAACCTTTCCGAGATAATCGGCAATCGACTGCGCCTGTGCGGCAGGCGCCAGGACACTGGCGGCGAGAAACAGCCAGGACAGGAGGAGACACCCTGCCGCGACGCCTGTTCTGCTTGCCGCCGGTCCGCCCGGCTTTCGCCCTGATTCTGACCCGCGCATCGACACCCCTTCCCCGCGGCGTGTGCGGCATGCCCGCGCCCCGTCACCGCCTGCATCTTACACGGATGTGCAAGGAGATGTCTGATTTGGATCAAATATCCGTGATGCCGGGCCACGCTGACCGCCACGGCCGGACGGACCAATCGGCCGAGGCCCGGCGGATCTCTCTGCCGGGCCCTCGATTGACAACAGGAGATGCGTGGCAGCGCACAAGCCCCTGCCCCGCCCGTTCCGGACTTCAGAAATGCACCCCCAGCCGGACGGCGGCCAGATTCTGGTTGAAATCCGCAGAGGGCAGGTTGGAGACGAAATTGTCGTATTCGTATTCGAGGCGGAGATAGAAGCGCTCGCCGAGGGGAAATTCGAGATTGGCCTCGAGGCGGTTGCGCTTATCGTCGCGCTTGACCCCGATCGACGGCGTGATCTTCGAATAATTGCGCCGCTCGTAGCGCCAGCCGGCGTCGAACTCGACCTTCTGGTCGCCGAGCATGAAGTCGTGCGAGAAGCGGAGCCGCACATTGTGCCCGTCATAGTCGAATTGCGGCCCCGTCGCGTCCTGCAGTTCGAGCTTGTAGCTGGCGCTGATGAAGGTCCGCGTTCCATCGAGGAAGAAGAAGGCCGTCAAACCGCCGGCATTGACCGTCGCGTCGCGATCGGTGCGGTTCTTGAACGCCTTGTCGGTATATTCGTAGGCCGCGCGCAGATAGACCTTCTTGCCCACGAACCCGGCGAGCGAGGGGTTGATGCGCTGCAGGGTGAGGAATCCTTTCCGGCCCAGCGTCGAATAGGCATAGAAATAGGAGACCCCCGCCTTCACCGGTCCCAGATCGCGGTCGAGACTCACGGTGCCGCGATGGGTCTGGATATCGAAATTGGTGAAGTCGAAGTGCAGCGACTGCGAGAAATTGTAACTGAGGCTGAAGTCGGTCTTGTCGTCGAGCGCGCTGTCGAGCGCGAGCTCGCCGTCGAAGGCACCGGCGAAATCGTCGCGCGACGTGTTCTGGTCGAGCTCGATCACCGAGATATTGCTGTCATATTCCATGCCGGCACTGGCCTCTCCCGAAAATTCGGTTTTCGGCTGTGCAAGCGCCTCGCTTGCCGACAGGCCCGCAATGGCCGCGAGCAAGGCATGGCGGACGGTGTGGGCGATCAGGCCCGAATTGCATTTCATGGAGCGTTCCTCTTCCCTCATTGCCGGACGGGACCGACCGGCGTGGCGGGGGCGGACACCACAACCGGGCGCCCGCCCGCCTGATCCGGTTCCGGCAGCCTAGCCGTTTCCGTCTGTCTCGTCATCGACGTCGTCGCGGACCTCGTCCTCGACTTCGTCCTCGACCTCCTGCTCGACCTCCTGCTCGACCTCCTGCTCAACCTCCTGCTCGACCTCCTGCTCAACCTCCTGCTCAACCTCGTCCTCGACCTCCTGCTCGACTTCGTCCTCGACCTCCTGCTCGACCTCCTGCTCGACGGCATCGGCAACCTCGGTCTCGACCTCCTGCTCGACTTCGTCCTCGACTTCGTCCTCAACCTCGTCCTCGACCTCGTCCTCGACCTCGTCCTCGACCTCGTCCTC